>JAYWAU010000238.1:0-4729 GCA_043782265.1 Ferruginibacter sp.
ATATAATAAGTATCCACGCTAACCGGCGCATTTCTCTTATCAGCATCTACAAGCGTTCCATCCAATAATGTGTACATTCCTTTTACAGTAGTACCATCTGCTATTGCCCACTCTACTCCACCTTCATAAATAGCATTGTTTGGGCACTCAGGTTCACATGCACCACAATTAATACATTCGTCTGTTATTTTAATAGCCATTACTTTTGATTTAGAAATTTGAAATTGCGAATTTTGAATACAAAATAAGATTAACGGAATGAAATTACAAAATCGAATTGAATTATTATTAAAGTTGAGAAATTATTTACTTGAAAATAGTACTGAATGGCAGGATATAAAACACAAAGCTTCTATACACAATGGGTGGTTTACACCCGAATTTATTGATTTGGCAGTTACAAATATTGCTGAGCAGTTTTTAGAAAAAGATAAATTAAATGAATGGGTAAATCATTACTTTCTAAATGACTCCATCGTTGCTAAAAATGTGGGTATTGTGATGGCTGGCAACATTCCGCTGGTTGGCTTTCATGATTTTTTATCTGTGTTTGTGAGCGGGCACAAGCAAACCATTAAAACATCTTCCAAAGATGATGTTTTATTAAAACACCTGGTTGATAAAATGATTGCCTGGGAGTCCGAAGCGCAAAATTGTATCTCTTTTGCAGCAATGCTAAAAGGTTGCGATGCATACATAGCAACAGGCAGCAACAACAGTGCCCGTTACTTTGATTACTACTTCGCTAAATACCCAAGCATTATCCGTAAGAACCGGACTTCTGTAGCTTTTTTAAAGGGTGATGAAAGTGCTGAAATATTGGAAAAATTGTCAGATGACATTCATGCTTTCTTTGGATTGGGTTGTAGAAATGTCACTAAAATATTTGTACCAAGAGAATATGATTTTGTTCCTCTCTTACAATCATTTTACGGTTATAAATATTTTGCAGATCATCATAAATACCGAAACAATTACGATTATAATTTGTCTATTCAAATTATGAACAACAGATTTTACATGACTAATGAAAGTACTTTATTGGTTGAAAGTGATGCATTATTTTCACCCATAAGTCAATTAAATTATAGCTTTTATGATGATATTGATACAGCACTTTCGTCGTTAAAAGGAAATGAAGCATTGCAATGTATTGCAGGTATTGATATTGCTTTCGGCAAAGTGCAATCTCCATCCTTAACTGATTATGCAGATGGATTGGACACAATGCAATTTTTGCTAACTTTATAGCGCAAGTACGAAACTCTTACTAATTAATTGTTAAAGGTGATTGTTGGTAAATAACATTTTGTCAGTGCATCGTTACTTTGTATGGAAAGGCACAAAAATTGATTCGTTTGTAAGCCATAAGATTATCCATATTAAAAGAAAAATTAAATTTATAAAGATGAAACTAAAACATGTTTTTTTAACCGTTTTAATTAGTGCTGTAACTGCCCTTGGTGTTGTGTGGGGTTATAACAATTATATAAAAGCCAACAACACTTTTGCCGGGCAGGAAAAAGGTTCAGTTCCTTCTAATTATAAGTTGGCGGGATTAACCGATAACACCAATACACCTCCGGGAGCAATAGACTTTACGCAGCCTGCTGCAGCTGCTTTGCCAACTGTGGTGCACATAAAAACAAAAACGAATGCAAAACAGGTAAGTAATAGTTTACCAAGAACTCAACCTAAAAATCCTTTCAGCGATCTGTTTGATGATGATATGCTGCAACAGTTTTTTGGTAACAGAAATGGTGGTTATGTTCCTGAACAAAGAGCTTCCGGCAGCGGGGTAATTATTAGCCAGGATGGATTTATTGTTACCAACAACCATGTGGTAGAAAATGCGGATGAGCTAACAGTAACACTTAGTAACAAAAAAACATACACAGCAAAAGTAGTTGGCAGAGACCCTGCTTACGATCTTGCTGTTATTAAAGTTGATGCTACCGCTTTACCATTCCTTTTATACGGTAATTCTGATGATGTAAAGGTTGGTCAATGGGTACTGGCATTGGGCTATCCATTAAATTTAGAAACTACTGTAACCGCAGGTATTGTTAGTGCAAAATCAAGGAGCCTTGGCTTAAATAAAAGCACTAAAACTAATTCAGCCGTAGAATCATTTATTCAAACAGATGCGGCAGTTAACCAGGGTAATAGTGGTGGAGCATTAATCAACACTTCAGGTGAGCTGGTTGGTATAAATTCTGCTATTGCTTCTCCTACCGGTTATTATTCAGGTTACTCTTACGCCATTCCCGTTAATATTGTAAAGAAAGTTGTTGATGATCTGATAAAGTATGGTAACGTACAGAGAGGATTTTTGGGTGTATCAACATTTAATACTTACGACCTGTCCGAAGAAGAAAAAACAAAATTGAATCTTAAATATTCGGGAGACGGGCTGGTTGTAACGGGTGTTTCTGATAATAGTGCAGCTGTTGAAGCAGGGTTAAAGAAAGGTGATATTATTAAGAGTGTGAATGGCACCAATGTAACACTACCTTCAGAATTGCAGGAAGTGGTTACCCGCTATAAACCAAGCGACAAAATAAAAATTCTTTATTCGAGAGATGGAAAAGATGTTACCACCACTGCCACTTTAAAAAATACACTTGGAACTTTTGCTATTGTTAAGCAGGAAAATACCATACTATCAAAAATGGGCGCAGACTTTGCTACTTTGGATCCCAAAAAAGCAAAGGAATATGGTGTACCTGGTGGGGTTGTTGTTAAAAAAATAAATGATGGTCCGCTAAGCGATCAAAGTAGAATGAGAGATGGATTTATTATTGTTAAAGTAAATGATAAAGACATCAAAAACATGGATGATCTGAATAAAGCAATCAGTGCAGCAAAAACCATTACCATTACCGGATTTTACCCAGGGTCCGATGGTTTGTATGACTACCCTATTTCATTGGATAATGAATAGACCCGAATGTTTAAAGATTATAAAAATCCCCTGCCTGCAGGGGATTTTTATTTGTATTAATTCATTACCCCCCAAATGTCTTTAATTATTAGGATAATTTCCAATAGGATTTTTTAAAATAAATGAATGCTTTTACAGACATAAAATAATTTAAGTCTGTTATTATTTTAAGTTATTTTTATTGTTCGCTTTTTTAATCTCCTTTTATATACTAAACACCTAATACAGAACAAACCAAAACTTAACAAATGAATCATTGCTTAAAAACAATTTGCCTTGCATTTTTAGTAGTTACCTTTTCATTAACGGCGATAGCACAGGACAAGCCCGTACCCCCCGCTGCACCCGCTGCTGCCACCCCGCCGGTAACTCCTCCAAAGGCTGCACCAAAACCCTATAAGGAAGTTATTACCAATAAGGCAATAACCAGTAAAGGTTTATTTACCATGCACAAGGTAGAGGATAAATATTATGCAGAATTACCCGTCAACTTACTAGGCCGCGATATTTTAGTGGTTAACAGGGTATCAAAATCATCTGTTGAAATTCCTAAAGGGTTTGGCGGATATGCCGGTGATCAGATTGGAGAAAAAGTAATCAGGTTTGAAAAAGGCCCCAATAACAAAGTGTTTATCCGGAATATTTCTTACAATGTAAATCCAGATAGTACCAAACAAATGTACCACTCCGTTTTAAACAGCAATATTCAACCAATTGCAATGGCTTTTGATGTAAAGGCTTATGCACCGGATAGTTTGGGTGGCGGTATTGTAATTGATCTTACAGATAATATTACTGCAGACAATGAAATTTTTGGTTTTGAAGGCAGTTCAAAATCCCAATTCCAGGTTGGTAGTTTTCAGGCAGATAAGTCTTACATAGTTGCAGTTAAACCATATCCAATAAATGTTGAAATTAAAACAGTAAAAACTTTTAATAAAAGTGCTGGTGGTGGTGCTCCTGCTCCAGGCACTCCTCCTGCAACACCAAGCCAGGCCACAGTTACTTTAGAGATGAACAGCTCCCTGTTGGTATTACCAGAAAAACCAATGAAGCCAAGGTATGAGGATAAAAGGGTTGGTTATTTTTCAACCGACTATACTGATTTTGATGCCAACACACAAGGTGTAAAGCAAATTAGTATGATTGCCCGCTGGAGATTGGAACCAAAACCAGCTGATATGGAAAAATATAAAAGAGGAGAATTGGTAGAACCTGCAAAACAAATTATTTATTACATAGATCCTACCACTCCAAAAAAATGGGTGCCTTATCTTATACAAGGTATCAATGACTGGCAGGGTGCTTTTGAAAAAGCAGGTTTTAAAAATGCCATCATGGGCAAAGTAGCCCCTACCTGGGATGAAGACAGTACCTGGAGTTTAGAAGATGCAAGAAACAGTGGTATCATCTACAAGCCTTCTTCTGTTCAAAATGCTTATGGCCCAAGCACTACTGACCCCCGTAGCGGAGAAATTATAGAAAGTCATATCGGCTGGTTTCACAACGTTATGGAACTGTTGCGTAACTGGTACATGATACAAGCCGGGGCAATTGACCCAAGAGCCCGCAAAATGGTTTTTGATGATGAGTTAATGGGGCAGTTAATTCGTTTTGTATCATCGCACGAAGTGGGGCATACACTCGGCCTGCCACACAACTTTGGTTCTTCCTCCGGAGTTCCGGTAGAAAATTTACGTAACAAAGCCTGGGTTGAAGCAAACGGCCATACGCCCAGCATTATGGACTATGCCCGCTTTAATTATGTGGCACAACCAGAAGATA
>JAYWAU010000239.1:0-4726 GCA_043782265.1 Ferruginibacter sp.
TTTACTTTTATTAAATTGCTTATTTTTCCAAACGTACAACACAAAATAAAATGCGGTTGCAACAACCAGGTATAAAAATGGAACCAGGAAGGTGCTGAATATCCAGAAATATTTTTCAATAAAATTCATATCCTTAAAATTGCCAAAGGCCTGCAGTTATTACGCCCCCGGTACCAAAACTACAAATCATTACTTTTTTATTTTGTATTTCATTTTTTAAATGATCCAGCACAATACCTGTGGTAGCACAACCACAATTACCTGTTTCTTTAGCCATATTTATAAACCGTACCGGATACTTTGCAAATACCTGTTGAAGATGATTGATGATATGTTCATTAACCTGGTGAAGGATTAATATATCGGGATGGCCGGTCTTTTCAATAAAACTAAGATAAAAACCTTCCGCTTCTTTCATCAGTTTAACAGCTAAATAATTGTTTAGCCGCAAGCCAAGATACTTTCTGGAATCTGTTACAATTGATGCAATATTGGTGGCTATAATTTCATCGGCATCGTGTCCAAGGCCAATGGTAACAACAGTATGCAAATCTTTAAACTGCCTGCTTTGATGATGTATTAATTGTTGCGGTCCAGCTTCATAAGAAACGCAACATGCAAACACGCCGTTTTTAAATACCTCATACACTTCACTACTGGGCGAAGTAGCTTTTTTAGCAGCATCAGACGCTATTACAAGTACATTGCTTTTATTCCATTCACTCAATTGCGATGCCAGTATGAGTGCCGATACGCCACCGGCGCAACCTTGTACAATATCAATGGTATGCAATTCGCCAAGTTGGTTATTGTAATGTTGGTTAATGCATTGCCCCAGCGAAGGCGCAATGGCATCGGGGCAGGAAGTAGCTGCCAGCAAATGGCTGTACTTTATGTTTTCATTCAACACCTGTTTCATTGCCTGATCGGCCAAATGAAACACGCTGTTCTTTTTACATGTAACATCATTAAGCGCAGCCTGCCCAAAAATTGAAAACATACTCGTAATTCGCACGCCCATTGTTGCTATTTAAAGTGATGGAACAATAAAATAAAAAAGGTGTTGCAAAACGTATTAAAAATAGTTACTTTAGATGAGACTTTTATTTTTTTTACAACTAATAAAATCTGTATGAAACTTAGCCAATTGCAAAAGAAAGTATCTGCATGTATACTTCTTATTTCCTGCATCAATTTGTTTTTGGGATGTCACCGCTTTTACAAGCCGGTTGTAATAAATGCTCCAACAGTTGAAACTAAACATACCACCCTAAAAAGACTAAGTACCGAAGACAAATATTTTATTTTAAGGCAGGGATACAATAGTTATTCTTTAAATAATCTTGTGCTTGATGAAACAAATATGACCTTAACTGCAACTATTGGTAAAATAGAGCCTGAACATCAGCTTTATGTGGATAAAGATGATGATACAAGGTACATTTTTAAGAAGAGAAAAGGACAGGACGCAGTTTTAAAAGAAGTACACCTGTTTACAAGCGATACAACGGATATGAACTATTCAACTTCATACACCATTGCACTTGCTGATTTACAAAAAATAGAAGTCATTGAATTTAATAAACAAAAAACTACCTCCAGTTATGTATGGGGTACCATTGGTACAGTGCTGGGAGTTGCACTTGCAGTGGCGCTTATTTCAGCAGCTTCTACTCCAACTACACCAACGATACCTTCAGGTAGTTCATGCCCTTATATAAGCAGTTTTGATGCAGGCGCATACAAGCTGCAAGGAGAAATATACAGTGCTGCCGTTTACCCTTCTATGCAAAGAGATGATTACCTGCCTTTACAGATGCAACCTGTTAATGGCGATTACCGCATAAAAATCAGTAATGAACTGGAGGAAATACAGCATACAGACTTTGCAGATTTAATAGTGGCAGAACACAGTAAGGATGTAAAAATATTTATTGACCCAACAGGAAAGCTTCATAGTGTTACTGCACCTCAGCCACCTATTGCGGCTATGCTAAACAATAAAATTGATGTAAGCAACCAGATTACTTATAAGGATAACAGCAGTTGTATTTTTAAAGACGATAATGGTGTAAGACCTACCGAAGATTTATTTGTAACATTTAAAAACGACTTAAAAAACACCAGGGGTAAACTGATATTAAGCACAAAAACGTCTAACTGGTTAAATTATTTATATGGAGAGTTTTCTAAAGGATTTGGCAGCTACTATAATCAGTGGGATAAAGAGCAGGAAAAAAAGCCGGCAACTGAATTGGAAAAATGGTTGCAGGAACAGCATATTCCTTTAACTATTTCTGTAAAAACGGCCAATGGATGGAAAGAAATTCAGCAGGTAAAAACCATTGGCCCTTTACTGAACCGTGATATAGTAATTCCTTTTGAAATGACGGCTACTGAACGGGCTGAGTTTAAAATATCTGGTGGCTACCTTTTTTGGGAACTTGATTATGCGGCAATAGATTATTCAGCTGATGCTGATTTTACCGTTCATTCAGTTAAACCCTATGAAGCAATTAATGAAAAGGGCAAAACTGTGTTAGCAGAAATTTTAAATGCCGATCATCAATATTTGCAACAACCTGATATAGGCGATTCAACTATCCTTAAGTATAAAAGCATTGCCGTAAAAGAAGGAATGCTTCAAACCATTTTTTTACATTCAAGTGGGTATTACAAACGTATCAGAAATTACGAGGGTAAACCAGATGTTGCCTTCTTAAAAAGTTTTAACCAGCCGGGCGCAATGGTCGCATTTAGCAGGCAAAAATATAAAGAGGCATGGAACAATATTGCAACAGCTAAAAAATAATGTATGCAGGATCAAATGAAAGCAACGGATAAGATAACTGTTTCCAACGCACCGAATTATGCCGCTTTAACACCAGTTGTTAATGGGGCAGGCAATAAAAATAACCTGCATCAGTATGATATGAAAATATTAACTGACCATGAGCAAAAATGGATTGATATTAAAGCAGGATTACACTTACTAAAGCTGGCAATAAAAAATTATGGTTCAGTTACAAAGGCGGTGAAAGTATTAAAAGAAATATACCTGTTTAAAAAGTCAGTTTTGGGGGGTGTACAAACCAAACTTATAAAAGTAAATAATAAATACTACCATTCATTGTATGCTCCCGGTTATCCTTCAAAAGCTTTTGACAATTATATCGAAGGAGAATTTCACCGGATTTTGCCACTCAAAAAGAGAACCAATATCCTCACTTTTATTTTTTTTGCAATTACAAAAAAATGCCCGTTGCAATGTGAGCATTGCTTTGAGTGGAATAACCTCAATAAAAGTGAAAGCTTTAGTTTAACAGAATTGAAAGCAGTAGTTTCAAAATTTCAGCACGATGGAATTGCGCAATTTCATTTAAGCGGGGGAGAGCCAATGGTTAGGATAAAAGATCTTGTGCAGGTTATAGCCACTGGCGAAAAACAATCGGAATTTTATGTACTAACGTCGGGCTTTAATTTTACCGCAGCAAATGCAGCATCTTTAAAACAGGCCGGGCTTACAGGTGTTGTTATCAGTCTCGATCATTTTGATCCTGAAATGCACAATGCATTCAGAGGTTTTAATAATTCATACAATGATGTAATGAATGCCCTACACAATGCCCGGGAACAAAACCTGGTAATTGCTTTAAGTATTTGCGTAACCCGTGCTTTTACCACCTGGGATAACCTGATGCAATATGCAGCTTTGGCAAAAAAATTAAAGGTATCGTTTGTACAATTGCTTGAACCCAAAGCTGTTGGCCACTATCAAGGTAAAGAAGTGCTTTTAGATGAAACGCATTTTAGTTTATTAGATAAATTTTATTTCACGCTAAACTTTGATAAGGCTTACAACAATTACCCTGTAATAATTTACCATGGCTACCACCTGCGAAGGGCAGGCTGTTTTTCTGGCGGCAACCGTTCTTTATACATAGATTCTGAAGGGTATGTAAATGCTTGCCCATTTTGTAATACAAAAAATTTTAACATCAAAGATGCTATCAAAACAAACTTAGATGTTGCTACAACTTTAAGAACAACAGGCTGCCGGGTATATGAAAATGCCGGTTAATAAAAATTCTTCGTAGCAACATGTTCTCCCCGCATTGTGTGTTGGCCAGGTTGTGTACTACGCAGGGATAAGGATAATTAACATACGCAAGTTCCCCGGCTATGCTTCAAAGGCTTGTTGACTATGCTGGTAACAAAGAGCCAAAATTTTTCGGATACAGCAACCTTCAACCTGGCACAGGCCTTCTCTTGGAATACTGAACTTTTTACATTCACATGCTCATTTTGCTGGGGTGGTTGCGCTTCCACCCAGGTTCCGGTCCTCACCAGCCTGTAGCAAAATGAATTATCTTATAAATAAAAGTGAAGGCAAAGGGCTCCGATTAAGGCATGTGGTTGAGTTAGCGATGCTTAATGAAAGATGTACCATCTACTGAAGCAAAAAATCTTTTTGAAAATCATCAGGCCTGGATATTCTAAACCTGCTTTAAACCAACAACCCCAACTAATTTTCTTTCAATTTGAAAAAAAATATTTGCGAAACCGAATAGTTGCACATATATTTGCAACCGATTGGCTTCTTAAACAAAGATTTAAAAAATATGAGGCGAGACATTTTTCAGGCAATAGCCGACCCGACAAGGCGGGCAATTATTACCTTAATTGCATTGCAGGCAATGACGCCGAACGCCATTGCTGACAACTT
>JAYWAU010000240.1:0-12891 GCA_043782265.1 Ferruginibacter sp.
CTTTGGGCGTTAACTATTTGTTACTAAGTAATGCAGCCGGCGGCATGAATGCAGCATTTAAAAAAGGCGACCTGGTAGTAATTGCCGACCACATAAACCAGCAGCCCGAAAACCCATTACGTGGCTTAAACGACCCTATTTTTGGAAACCGTTTTGTAGATATGTGCTGCCCCTACAATGCTGAATTAAACAACCAGCTTTTATCCACTGCAAAAAAATTGAACATACCAATACACCAGGGAGTATATGTTGCAGTTGCTGGCCCAAACCTTGAAACCCGTGCTGAATACAGGTATTTGCGTAACATGGGTGCTGATATGGTAGGCATGAGTACTGTACCCGAAGTTATTACAGCCAATCACATAGGCTTGCCTTGCGCTGCCGTAAGTGTAATAACGGACGAATGTGAGCCCGATAATTTACAGCCTGTAAATATCACTGAGATTATTGCAGTGGCCGGCAAAGCAGATAAGACATTGAGCAGCCTTTTTGAAAATATGATCCGGCAATTAGTTTAGCCAGTATTCATTTTTAATCAACCATTCATCACCGCCAGCAATTACCATAAAATATAAAATACATTTTATACGATTTTATCTGTAAAGCATAGAAAATACTAACTTTACAAACGATTGAGATTGTTATGAATGGAAAAATCCCTTTAGATTCAAACGGCATATATGAACTTCAACAGCGCATAGCTGAGTATGAGGATGAGATTGCTTATAAAAAATTATTCTTTCATTTCTTTTTACCACTAAAAAGTTTTTCTTTCTCCATCATCAAATCAAAAGAAACTGCCGAAGAAATTGTATCAGACATTTTCGTGGATATTTGGATTAAACGCAAAGAATTGTGTACCATTCAGGATCTTCAAATGTATTTATATACAAGTGTTCGTAACAACTCGTTACGCAAACTGCAACAAAACAAAAAGGTTGTGTTTTTTTCTTTAGATGAAGTGCAGGTTGAATTTGCCTCTCCCGATGAAAATGCCGAAGCTGTCTTGTTAACACACGAACTGTCAAACAAAATAGATTCCGCAATTGACAAGCTTCCAGAAAAATGCAAGCTTATTTTTAAACTGGCTAAAGAAGAAAAATTAAAGTATAGAGAAATTGCCTTACTACTTAACATAAGTATCAAAACAATCGACAACCAGCTCGCCACTGCATTAAAAAAAATTGCTGCTGTTTTAAATATCCCCACCAAAAAACCATCTTCTCACTAACTGTAAAATTATTTTAACATTTTATAGGGGATTTCATTCCCCAATGTATCTGTATAAATAATATAAGCTATGAACGAGGGAAGAATTTTTACTTTATTATCAAGAAAATTATCAGGTGAAGCTAATGCTACCGAGTTGGCAGAACTGGATGATTTAATTAAGAATTTTCCAGACCGGAAAATTCCTTTTGAAATAATGGAGGAATTCTGGAATAGAACATCTGAAAAAGATGCTGATTTTTTGGAAGCTACCTATCACCTGCATTTAAACAGGCTTAAGGAGCGTGGCTACAATCTTGAGGAGACAAAAAAAGAAGAGCAGGGAAATATTTATTTAAATCCCTCTACTGCTTCTTACAAGCAAAAATATTTTAGAAAGCTGGTGGTATTGTGCTCGGTTTTAATAATAACAACTTCCTTGTATTTTATCTTTTTAGCAAACAGCGACAAGAGAAATGTTTTTACAAAAAATAACACAACTGCCGTAACCCAAAGTGAAATAAGTACCAAAAACGGCTCTCGTACTAAAATACAATTACCTGATGGCACTGCAGTATGGTTAAACGGCAATAGCAAACTAATATATGATAACCTGCATTTTGGCGAAAAATTAAGGGAAGTAACGCTCACAGGAGAAGGCTATTTTGATGTAGTGAAAAACCCTGAAAAGCCATTTGTTATTCATACTTCAAAAATGGATATTAAAGTACTGGGTACCATTTTTAATGTAAGGTGTTATCCGGATGAGAAAAATACGGAGACAAGTTTAATAAGAGGAAGTATTGAAGTGACGCTAAAAACAAGGAAAGAAAAAATAATGCTAAAGCCTTCTGAAAAACTTATTCTTACGGATGATTTTGCAGAGGTACCGGTTAAAAATAGCAACCAGGTAAAAGCTACACCCAGACCTTCTTCTGAACCAATTATATTATTGCGTCATTTAACTGTGCTCCCGCAGGATAGCACCATTGTAGAAACTGCATGGATAGAAAATCGGCTCGTATTTAGCGGTGAATTATTTGAGAACGTGGCCTTGAAGATGGAAAATTGGTATGGAGTAGAAATTAAATTTCAGGATGATAAATTAAAAACAGAACCATTGACTGCAACATTCAAAAAAGAAACGATCAGTGAAGCACTCCATGCACTGCAGTTAACAACAAAATTTAATTATAAAATCAATAACGACATTATTACTATTTCAAAATAAAACTGTCATTATGTAAATATTCAATTAAATAAAAAACGGGAAATGTTGACGCATTTCCCGAATTTAAAACGGCTAACGGGGAAAATTTGAAAAACGCTCAAGTGGATCAAACTTCCTTTTTGTATACATTAACCAAAAGACAAACATATGAAAAAAAACAAACGGCTGCAAGCTTTCGGCAACCGAAGCAAGTTTAAAATTTTACTGCTTATGAAATTAATGACTCCGGTGCTGCTCATTTTTATGATGCAGTTATCTGTGGCTGCCAAAAGCCAGAACAGGATCACCATTAAATTTAAAAACATTGAGCTTACCAAAGCCATATCGCTGGTAGAAGCAAAAAGCGATTACCGCTTTGTTTACAATAACAGCCTGATACCTGCTGAAAAGAAAATTGATGCCAACTTTAAAGAAGCAGACCTGGCGGAAGTAATGGCTAAATTACTCAGTGGAACAGGACTGACTTACAAAATGATGAAGGACAACCTAGTAGTACTTTACAGGTCTTCAGACAACATCCCGGCAGACATAACCGTAACTGGTAAAGTAACAGACGACAAAGGCAACGCCTTGCCGGGTGCAAGTATAAAAATAAAAGGCAGCAGCAAGGGAACCTCCACCAACGAAACAGGGGTGTTTACAATCACTGTAACAGATGCTGCCATACTGGTAGTGAGTTATGTAGGGTATGAAGCACAGGAAATTGCTGTAGGTGGCAAAAGCGAAATAAATGTGCAATTGTTGCCATCTGTAAAAATAGCCGACCAGGTAGTGGTGGTGGGTTATGGTACACAAAGACGGAGAGACCTGACGGGTTCTATTACTTCAGTGTCAGGGGCAGAACTGGCGAAGCAACCTGTGCTGACAGCTACGCAGGCTTTGCAGGGAAAAGTAGCAGGCGTGCAGATTATAAGTTCGGGTCAGCCCAATGCGCTGCCTACAGTAAGGGTGAGGGGTACGGGTTCTATGCTTGGCGGGGCCAATCCTTTGTATGTGGTAGATGGTATCATTACAGACGATATCAGGAATATTAATTCGGCTGATATTGTAAGCTTTGATGTATTAAAAGACGCCTCTGCCACCGCCATTTATGGTATGCGTGCAGCCAACGGTGTTTTTATTATCACCACAAAAAAAGGACGGGTGGGTAAAATGGTTGTGAGCTATGATGCAAGTGTGGGTGTAAAAGAAGCCAGCCACCTGGTAAATATGTCAGGGGCAAACCAGTATGCCAATTATAAAAATGAGGCAAATATTTATTACGGTACCGGCGACAGTTTAATAACCGCTTCAAAATTGGCAGCAGGCAATAATACTGATTGGTTTGATGCTATTTTAAGAAGAGGTTTCTGGCAGAATCACAATGTGTCCTTATCTGGTGGAAATGATAAAATAACTTATTTTTTAAGTGCCGGTTATGTGGGTGAAGAAGGCATAGTGCAGAGAAATAAATTCGACAGGTTTACTTTAAGGTCTAACAACGAATATAAAATATCCAATGCTATAAAAATTTCCACTTTAATTTCTTACAGCAGGTCAAACCTGCGTGATGTAGACCGTGACGTTTTTAACAGTGCCTATCGTGCGGCTCCTTATGTAGCAGTTAAGCAGGGCGATCTGTACGGCAATACGTCTTTATCAAATAACGTTGACAATCCTTTACTGGCACTTGATAAAAATTACAATAAAGGCATTGACAACCGTTTACAAAGTTCCATTGCTATAGATATCAAGCCGCTGAAATGGCTCACGTTGCGTTCCAGTTTTGGTAGCGACCTTGATTTTTACAACAACACGGCTTATGCGTACAAGTTTGTAAGCACCGGTGACAACAGTGTATTTTTTGAACAGGGCGGTAACCAGCAACGGCTGAAAAGTTCACTGGCAGTTTCCAGAAACAATGCGTCCCGCTGGGTTTGGGACAATACCATCACTGCAACCAAATCATTTGGCAAACACGACTTTACATTACTGGCTGGTACAACTGCGGAGGAATATTATTTCAATGCTTTATCTGGTACAAGAACAGATGTTCCGGAAGATAAAAATCAATGGTACCTGGCTACAGGAACTTCTGCCAGTGTAAACAATGACAATACCGGCGACAAGTATACCCGCAATTCTTATATCGGCAGATTGAATTACAATTATGATGGCAGGTATCTAATTACTGCAACCATCAGGGCCGATGGTACATCAAAATTTGCAGCCAACAATCACTGGGGATATTTTCCTTCGGTAGGTGTGGGATGGAATATTACCAGGGAAGCATTTATGCAGAACCAGAAAATATTTGACAACCTGAAATTACGGGGCAGTTACGGAGAAGTAGGTAACGACCAGATAAATTCCAATACTTATCTTAATATCGCTACCATTAATGCCCCTTACTTTTTTGGTCAAACTCCTGTGCAGAATTATGGCATAAGTTTTACCCAGTTACCCGATCCCAATGTTAAATGGGAAACCACTAAAGAATTTGATCTTGGTGTTGATTTCGCTTTGCTGAAAAACAGGCTTACCGGTGCTGTTGATTATTACAACAAGCAGGTAAACAATGCCCTGATCAATATCAATATACCTGGTACATTACCAGATGCAGATGGACAATACACCACAAATGCAGCAAGCTTTGTAAACAAAGGTGTAGAAGTTGCATTTGACTGGAAAGAAAACATCAGCAAACAGTTCAGCTATAATATCGGTGGCAACGTATCTTTTAATACCAATAAAATTACCGGCTTAAATGGCGGCCAGGCAATTCAGGATGGGGGCAACAGCCAGGGCTTTACAACAAGGTCAGACAATGGCGTTCCTATCGGTAGCTTTTACTTGTTGCAGGCAGATGGTATCTTTCAAAACGATGCACAAATTGCAGCCTCTGCTCAAAAAGATGCCAGGCCGGGAGATCTAATTTATAAAGACATCAGCGGACCTACCGGCAAACCGGATGGTAAAATTGATGACAATGACAGGGCTTACTCAGGCTCTTACCAGCCAAAGATCAGTTTTGGTATAAATGGTGGTATTACGTTCAACAGCTTCGACCTGAATATTGGTGGTTACGGTACTACAGGTGGAAAAATTTACAATGGTAAAAAGCAGTCTGTAGGTGCAGATCCACGGGATAACATTGAAGCAAAAGTTGCCAATGGACGGTGGACACCTAATAATCCCAGCAACACTATACCAAGAGCATCATTGGGCATTCTTCCAAATTCCACTTACTTTTTAGAAAGCGGTGATTATTTCAGAATAAACAATTTAACCTTCGGGTATACGCTTGCAGAGTCTATTTTATCCAAATATAAAATTGCTAAATTAAGGTTGTATGCCACGGTGCAAAACCTTGTCACATTTACCAGCTATTCCGGGTTTACCCCTGAACTTTTTAATCCGGGTGATGGTAGCCATATTGCCGGAAGCCCACTCAATGCAGGTATCGAACTCAATTCATACCCGTCCACCAGGACGTATGCATTCGGAATCAATTTATCATTCTAATATTTAAAATATGAAATACAAAATATTAATACTTGCGCTGTTCGCAGCAGTTCTGTTTGCGGCAGGTTGCAAAAAAAGTTTTTTGGATGTTGCTGCACAGGGGCAAATTGATGAAGCGGCTGTTTTAAAAGATCCTGCTGCTGCTCAAAACCTGGTAACAGGGGTTTATAATTCTTTGTACCAGGGAGGCTTTGGTCCTACCACCTTCGGTTTTCTGTATTACGTAACGGTTGAAGAAGCGTCTGACGATGCAGATCCGGGAAGTATTCCCGGCGACAATGCGGGCGGAGAAAAGATAGATGGCTTTACTGCCGATGCCAACGTTTTTTATTTTGACAATCTCTGGAAAGGCTATTACGGAGGTATTAACCAGGCCAATAAAGCACTGGACATTTTAAACAAAGCCACTTTTGATGAATCTATTGTAAAACGTTTAAAAGGTGAGGTGAGTTATTTAAGGGGCACCTATTATTTTAACCTCGTTAGATTATTTGGTGGAGTTCCAAAAATAGTAACCGTCCCCGGCGTTGCTGATTTTCAGTCAGACTCACTGGTAACAAGGGTATCTAAAGATGAAATTTATGCGCTGATAATAAGCGATCTTCAGTTTGCAGTAGATAACCTGCCTTTAAAAGGAGATGCAAATACACAGGTAGGACGGGCTAATAAGGCAGCCGCAGAAGGAATGCTTGCAAAAGTATATATGTACCAGCAAAACTGGCAAAAAGTGTACGACCTCACTTCCGATGTTATTGGCTCAGGCTTATATAGTCTTATAACAAATAAGGCAGATACACTTACAGATTTTAACCTGATTTTCAGGGAACGTACTTCTGGTGGCGTAGGTGGAAATAACAATGCCGAATCCATATTTGAAGTGCAGACCGGCGTTAACGTTGGCGAAAATGCAGTTAGCCCTTTGTACAGCAATGGCCAGGGGCCAAGAGGTAAAGGTGGCTGGGACGATCTTGGTTTTGGATGGAATAACCCAAGCTTAGATCTGGCAAATGCTTATGAAGCTGGTGATACCCGCAAAACAGGCACCATCATTTTTGTGAAACCCACGGTCAACCCTGGTGGAGCCGGTAATGCAGGCACTATTCTTTGGGACGGATTCAGAATTCCTTCACAGGATTCCGTTGCAAACCAGCGGTACAACTACAAAGGCTATTCAAGTGTTACAGGCGAAACTCCGCAAACTTCCGGCAGTAAAGACACCAAGCCAAAAAATATCCGGGTAATGCGTTATGCCGAAATATTGCTGATGAATGCAGAAGCATCCGTTAAGTTGGGTAAAACAGGAGAGGCACTTACATTGATCAACAAGATCAGGAACAGGGCAGGGCTGACATCTTTGGTAACAATTGGTATAAACGATGTGTGGAAAGAAAGACGTGCAGAACTGGCGATGGAACAGGACAGGTTTTTTGATCTTGTTCGCCAGGGCAGAGCCGGACAGGTTTTAAGGGCACTCGGAAAACCATTTGTTGATGGAAAGCATGAAGTATTCCCCATACCGCAGGCCGAGATTGATTTGAGTAATGGCAAGCTTTTGCAAAACACGGGCTATTAATCTTTACAAACAAATTCAAAAATTTATTATGAAAGCATATAATTTAATAACGATACTCTCAATTGCATCCTTCGCAATTTTCTCATCCTGTACCAAAGCGGATTATGAAGATAAAGTTACCAAGGGCGACCCTCCACCGGTGCCGGGAGGCTTCGTGAATTCGAGCGAAGTGGCATCAGCAAATTTATTAGCCTACTGGGATTTTAACGACAACAAAAGTGAGACTAAATCCAGCGCTACACCAATTAGAGATTCCAATTCATCTTACGAAAAAGGAATAAAAGGAGATGCTTTGCATCTTAGCACCGGCTATTTATTGTATCCTACAATTGCAGCTTTAAGCAGTGCCAATGCACTGTCCAGTTGCTCTGTAAGTTTATGGATGAAAGTGGCAAATAATGGGTCTACTTTCTCAGAATTTTTTACCCTTGCTCGGGATACATCTGTTGAATCTGATTGGCTCTCGATTATAAATATGGGTGTTGAAACCGGGCAGTCTATTTCTAATTCATATATTGATCTTCATACCTGGATAGGTACTTATCCATCGGGCACACGCAATGGCGGTGATAATATAAATGATTATGGAGCCGTAGGTGTAGACTACCAGAGGGTGCCCAGTTCAGGAGACTGGATACACTATGTAATGAGATATGACGCAACGTCTGAAAATATTGATTTGTTTGCCAACAGTCTACGTGTTTCAAATAACAATTTCCGCAACAGAAAAGGACTTGGGCCAATAGTTTCCCCAATCCCTACGCAGGTTGTTTTAGGCGGTTTTTCCAATACATCTACTCATTTTAAACTTTCAAGTACATTAGGTTTTCATGGACTACTGAATGGCTCCATGGATGAGTTAAGGGTTTACAACAAGGCGCTCACTGATGTAGAAATAAGTGCATTGTATCAACTTGAGAAACAGGGTAGATAAAATCTAAATAAGTCACTGATTGTATCCAACTCGACGTTACAAACGGGCCTGTTATAATTTTTTTAAAGAGGTTGCCTCGTTATTAAATCAACTCAGCGCAACCTCTTTTTTATGATAATTCTTTTAATTTATTACAGTATGATTCGTAGTACCAATTGTCTCTACATAATTTTAAGTTTACTGGTTTTATCTGCCAGTTGTAAAAAAGGAAATGACAATACCCCGCCAGTAACAACCGAAACGTTTAAGTTGCTTACCACCACTATCAATGGCAATGCAGTTTCCATGCAATATGGCGTAAACAGGTCACCTGTTATACGCTTGTCATTTACCGCACCAGTTAACCGAACAAGTGTTGCCACGGGGATAACGGTAACACAAAATCCCGGCAGTACAGCCACGATTAATGCAACCTATCAGAATGGCGATAGTGTAGTAATACTGCAACCGGCTGCACCCCTTGCAGCTATTACAAAATATGTTGTATCTGTTAAAAATAGTTTATCGTCACAACGCAACACCTTGCTCGTTAACGGAACGTCTGTCAATTTTAATACAGCCATTGATTCTTCCAATAAATTTCCTGTTCTCAGTGACAGTCTGTTGTTGGATAAAATACAACAGCAAACCTTGAAATACTTTGTTGACTTTGGACATCCGGTTAGCGGTCTGGCAAGAGAACGCAATAGTTCCGGCGATATAGTTACTACGGGTGGTTCAGGTTTTGGTATTATGGCGATTGTAGCAGGTATCAACAGAAATTTTATTACTAAAAGCCAGGGCCTTGCCCAGATGCAAAAAATAGTTGGCTTCCTAAAAAATACTGCTCAAAAAGTACATGGAGCTTTTCCGCATTGGTTAAACGGTGCTACAGGAGCAATCGTACCATTTAGCGATAAAGACAATGGTGCAGACCTCGTGGAAACATCCTATTTAATGCAGGGACTGCTTACAGCAAGGCAATATTTTAATGATAGCAATCCAGATGAAACAGCATTGCGCAATGACATTAATATTTTATGGAACGGGGTAGAATGGGATTGGTTCAGGCAAGGCGGTCAAAATGTTATGTACTGGCATTACAGCGAAAATAATTTATGGGCAATGAATGTGAAGATACAAGGGTGGAATGAATGTCTCGTTACCTACGTGTTAGCGGCTTCCTCTTCAACACATTCCATTCCGCCGATAGTTTACACCAGTGGATGGGCGGGCACTTCAGGCTTTGTAAACGGTAATACTTATTATGGTTACCAGCTGCCTCTTGGACCTGATAAGGGTGGCCCTTTATTTTTTTCGCACTATTCTTTTTTAGGCATTAATCCAAATAGCCTGTCTGATGCTTATGCCAATTATACAATCCAAACAAAAAACCACACGCTTATTAACCATAACTATTGCGTATCAAATCCTCAAAATAATTATGGGTACAGCAGTAGTTGTTGGGGGCTTACAGCTAGTGATATCGCTGGAGGCTATACTGCCAGCTCACCCACCAATGATGTAAGCGTAATTGCACCAACAGCAGCCATATCTTCCTTACCTTACACACCTGTAGAATCTATGAAGGCGCTAAAGTTTTATTATTATGTACTCGGGGATAAATTATGGGGTGACTATGGTTTTTACGATGCCTTTAGTTTAAAGAATTTGTGGTTTGCAAATTCAACTTTAGCAATAGACCAGGGGCCGATTATTGTGATGATTGAAAATTACAGAACTGGGTTATTGTGGAATTTATTTACAAGTTGTCCTGAAATAAAATCAGGTATGTTGAATCTTGGTTTTAAAGCTCCTTATCTTTAATTACTTTAAGGTGAGCATAAAAAGTTTAATAAAAATAATTATTGTAACATTTAATAATTGATTGATGGAGTTTAAAAAAATGCACCTCCTGTTATTGACTGCTATGGTTGCCTTACATGTAACCTGTTCTAAGTCGGGCGGCACCGTTACACCTCCGGTAATTCCTCCTGTTGTACCTCCGGTTGTTGAAACAAACGATGTTGACTTTTGGCTTACAAAAGGCGACCAAAGTATGTTGCTACAAAAGCAATCTGCTGTTCTTTCATTTGGTACAACCAGCAATAGTTTTGTAAATATTGATGTAGATTCGACACAGCGTTATCAAACAATCGATGGGTTTGGATATACTCTTACAGGCGGAAGTGCCTATGTGATTAATCAAATGAATGCAGGCGCCAAAGCAAATTTGTTGCAGGAATTGTTTGGAACATCCGCAACGTCTATCGGTGTTAATTATTTGCGCATTAGTATCGGTGCTTCAGATTTAACTGCCACCACATTTACTTACGATGATGTTGCGGCTGGCCAAACCGATATCAACTTAAACAGTTTTAGTTTAGCCCCTGATAAGACAGACCTTATACCATTGCTTAAAGAAATTTTACTGATCAATCCCAATATTAAAATTCTGGCAACACCGTGGTCGCCACCGGTTTGGATGAAAGACAATAATAGTTTTACGGGCGGAAGTTTACAACCAGTTTATTACAATGTGTATGCGCAATACTTTGTAAAATACATTCAGCAAATGAAGGCAGAAGGAATAACAGTTGATGCGATTACACCACAGAATGAGCCATTAAATCCCAATAACAACCCGAGCCTTTTGATGACAGCCACACAACAGGCCGACTTTATTAAAACCAGCCTTGGGCCAGCTTTTCAGGCAGCGGCTATTACTACTAAAATTATCGCATACGATCATAACTGCGACCAGGCTAATTACCCGCTAACGGTGTTGAATGATGCACAGGCAAAGGCTTTTGTAAACGGATCGGCCTTTCATTTATATGCCGGCAATATCAGTGCCTTGTCAACAGTACACAATGCTTTTCCTGATAAGGAAGTGTATTTTACAGAGCAATACACAGCTTCTGCCGGGGGCTTTGAGGGTGATTTAAAATGGCATGTAAAAAATGTAATAATAGGCTCCATGCGCAACTGGAGCAGGACTGCATTGGAATGGAATCTTGCCAATGATCCATCGTTTGGGCCGCATACTATTGGTGGTTGCACAACCTGTAAAGGTGCCTTAACTATTGATGCAGGATCTGGCGTTACCCACAATGTTGCTTATTATATTATAGCCCATGCTGCTAAATTTGTACCTGCAGGTTCAATACGTATTGCAAGTAATGTGAGTGGAAATTTACAAACAGTTGCATTTGAAACACCTGCCCATAAAAAAGCATTAATTGCAGAAAACGATGGAGCAGAGACGGTGTATTTCAATCTTAAATTTAATGGCAAGTGGGTTGTTACACAATTGCAACCCGGATCAGTAGGGAGCTATATATGGTAATTTTACAAAACTAAAAAATACACAATGAAAAAAAATGTTGTCATCCTGTCAGCACTTGTGCTGTCGGCATTCAACCTGCCTCCATCAATCAATAAAATGGATAGCGTGGAAAATCCATTTTCTGCCGAAGGCAAAAAAGTAATTGTATTTACTACAGCGGACAGCAGCAATTTAAAACTTACTTTAACAGATACCCTATCTTTTAAAAACCTTGCGCAGCCTAAGGAAACGCAGGTTTGTGTATTTGTAGACCCGTCAAAAACCTTTCAGTCATTTTTAGGAATTGGCGGCGCGTTAACCGACGCCTCTGCAGAAACATTTGCCAAATTACCAAAGGCAAAGCAACAGGAATTTATGCTGGCATATTATAATGTAAACAAAGGTATTGGCTACACATTGGCCAGAACAACCATTCACAGCAGCGATTTTTCCAGCGATAGTTATACATACATTTCAGAGGGGGATAAAGATTTAAAATCATTTAATGTAGATCATGATAAACAATTCCGCATCCCTTTTATCAAACAGGCTATTGCAGCAGCGGGTGGTAAGCTAACAATGTTTGCAAGCCCCTGGAGTCCGCCAGCTTTTATGAAAAGCAACAATGACCTGTTGCATGGAGGAACATTAAAAGCGGCCTTCTATCAGCCCTGGGCTAATTATTACACAAAGTTTATAAAGATGTACGAAAAAGAAGGCATACCCATTTGGGGCATATCTGTACAGAACGAACCGATGGCTACTCAGCGTTGGGAATCCTGCGTGTACACTGCAGAAGAAGAAAGAGATTTTTTAAAAAATTATTTGGGCCCAACGATGAAACGAGAAGGTTTTGGAGATAAGAAAATAATCGTGTGGGATCATAACCGTGACCTGATGTTTCAAAGAGCCAATACTATTTTTAGTGATCCAGAAGCTTCTAAATATGCATGGGGTATGGGTTTTCACTGGTACGAAAGCTGGAGTGGCGGAACAGAAATGTATGAAAACGTAGCACGGGTGCATGAAAGCTGGCCCGCTAAGAATTTAATGTTTACAGAAGGTTGTGCCGAAAGTTTTAGAGCCGGAGGTTACTACACCTTGACTTTAGGCGAACGATATGGCCGCTCCAT
>JAYWAU010000241.1:0-4688 GCA_043782265.1 Ferruginibacter sp.
GGCGGCGAGTTCCTTGATTTTAGGATTATGTTGAAAATTTCAGCCTTTTTATTCGTAGCCTTGATTTTTTTTGTTTCTTTTTTTTATCAAGAAAAAAAAGAAAGTTAACTATAACATAAAAAAGTAAAGGCTTTGCGAAGTAAATGCCCAATCCTAAAAATTTTTAAATCAGTGCTTTAATTAAAGCAACTCCTTACGTTATTACAAGTCATTTGTTATTTACCATTATATTGAAACTGGCCGTAGGTTTATTTTGGATGATTACCTGAACCTGGTACATTCCTGCTGAAAGTTTATCCTTATTATTACTGAGTGTTGTTGCAATACTTCCACCAGGGTGTTCAATTGTATTATTTTGAATAACCTGTCCTGCACTATTGAGCAGCCTTATTTTGTAAATACCTTTTGCCTGGTTTACAAGCTTTACTCCAATGTTACCATCCGTTACAGGATTTGGATAAATTTCAATACTACTTATAGCTTCGGCTAAACTGATTTTAATAACCTGGCTGTAAACAATAGCACCGTTGCCTGCTACACTTTTAATCCGGTAAAAATTATTGGTCTGCATGGTAGTTACATCCAGCCATTTGTAAGCCTTTTTAACCTGGCTGCCTATCACTTTAATTGTTTGTATGGTTTTAAAAAAAATGCCTTCAACAGATTTCTGTATCTCATAATATTGGACATTGCTTTCGTCTGTCACTCCCCATTCCACTAAAGTTGCATCGTTTTTTCTTATTGCCCTGATGTATGTAAAACCAATTGGCAGCGGACTTCCTGTATTTTTAAAAGTTAACATAAACCTGTTGGGTACTGCACTGGCAGCATCTGCATTTATCTCAAAATTAACCAGGGTGGTACCCACCAAATTAACCGGGGTTGAATTTTTTGTATAACTATCCTCCAACAATCCAATCATTGCCGACGGGGTAATATTGGCTGCCAATTCAAATTGGTATTTTCTTTTACTCCCTTTTGTAAACTGGTAAAACAACGTATCAGTTACTGCAATTTCGCTGCGTCTTTCAACGGCAAGTGGTTGGTTGTTCCGCATCAGCGAAAAGTTTTCATTTACATTACTAAATTTTACTGCATCGGTTATGTCTATATCGTTATTGTAAGCATTGTCAAATTCAGCCATGGTGCCATCAGCAATGGTTCTTGTACTATCCCCGTTCAGCAGATAAAGATTGGCACGGATATATGCTTCACCGGCTCCCTGCCCTGATTGTGGACGAAAAATAGCCGGGTTATAATTTGAAGCCTTATTTGTTTCCTGAAAAGTAATGGAAGCTGCACCCGTCGCTGCTTTTACCACAAAAAATGACTGGCTGCTTTGTATAAAATTATTCTGGGTAGAAAATAAATAGGGTGACGTAGCAATGAAGCTTCCCGGTGTGGCGTAATCTTCCATTGTTACATAGGCCCCCACCTGGTTTATGTTTGGATCAAATATATAAAACCGGTGTGTATTAATATTGTTTGATTTGTCGATCAAATTAAAATCAACCGGGGAGGCATAAGGGTTTCCAACAAGTGAGTAATTATTGGATGCATCTATGTAAACCTGCCCTGTTTGCAGCTTTCCACGACTGCTTAAAGTTGTAAAATCATTATTGGCAATATTAGTTAAAATAGGATTACGGTCGCCTCTTACAAATAATAAATAACCTGTGCCAATTGCTGGCGATAAGGTTACATGGGTATTATCAACTGAAACAAAATTAATGCCGTCGTATTTTTTTAAAGAGTAATTATTGGTAGGTGTAAAATCCAATCCATTGCCTGCAATTTGTGGTCCTGTAATTAAAGTTCCGGTATGATAATTACCTGCTCCATATGCAGCACCTCCTAATTGCCAGGTGTCAAAAATATTTGCTGTTTCATTTAATGGAGCCGTTACCAATCGCCACGCTCTGTGAGATAAGGGGTTGTTGTTTGGAAAATAACGTTCTACCGTAAACCTTCCTGCAACAGCACCATAAGTGATAGTTGCCGTGGATGGAATTTCAGCAACTCTTGCGGTATTTGTTGCTGTAGATAGTAAGGTGATATCGCCATTGGTAAGATTTAATTTACTATTATCAGCCAGGCTTAAGGTATTTACAATTGCCATATTGTTCAACACATTCAGGCCTGTAGAAATATTGGCATTGGTAAGATTATAAAAAATAACGGGTACAGTACTGGTATAATCTTGCCCTGCTAGAGAATTATTAAAAATAACGGTTTCATTATTGTGCAAAAAAACGCTGGCCCCTGATTTTAAAAAATTACCCTGGATGGTTACTGTGCCTGGGTACACTGTTTTATTACCGGAAGTTCCTGCAATGGTTAAATGTTGATAAATTAAACCGTTGTAGTTGGTGATTGGCTGATCTCCGTTTCGCATATAAATGACATTGCTTCCGGGATTAAGATTGATGTTTTCTATACTTGAATGAATGGAAGAATTGTTGGAGAATGTTGCGGTGAATCCATTAAAACCTTCGTTGTTGCCACAATTGAAAGTGGCACCGGTTTCAACCGTTACTGTTTGAGTGCCGGTTGGGCCTGTAATACCATTGTCATTGATTGTAAATATACCGCCGGTTTTTATTGTAAAGCTGCCCTGGTCTCTCAACACAATATTGCTGTTTGAATTGCCCACATTTGATCCTGTTACTTCTATATGCTTATATGTTTCTGAGCGGATTGATTTTGCGCTTGAACCCGCAAATTCAACCACACCGGCAGTTATATTGTAAACACCTGCCATCCGTGGTTGCGTGCTGCCTGTTGAAACAATCAACCTTCCTCCATCCATGGCTAAATTGGCGTTAGTGCTTCCATCGCCCACATTATAACCCGTACAATCCAACACGGCTGTGCCGGTAATTTTTATCGTGCCAACCGGATCAAACCCACTGGCCGGCTTTTTAATGCCGCTTCCGGAAAATGTCAGGTTTTTGAAGTCGCTTCTGGAATTAAAATTCTGATCGCCTGCTCTGTTGAACTCTATGGTGCTGTTTGTTTCAAAAATGATGGGTTCACTGATAATTGAGGCCCCGCCACCGCTAAAGCCTCCGCTGTTACTGGTTTTCAACACGCCTCCGGTTGCAATGGTTACACTTGGCCCTGCCCCCGAGGTATTATTAATTCTGGCAGTAGTAATATCAAGGGTGCCATTTATTTGTAAGTTTCCGGATTGCTTATTAATGATATCATTTTGGGCTGCAACATTAATTTTTACTGTTGCTCCAACAGGTACTGTAGCTCCGTTTGTAAAACGTAAACCACTACTGATTGTATTAATCGTTAAAGATCCATCTAAAACAGCACTGGCGTTGGGTAAAGTGATAAATCCATCTGTTTGCGTTATTGTACTGGTACCTGTTAATCCACCCCGAAAGGTTTTTACTCCATTACCACCAATGCTGAAAGCGGCATTTACTTCAAGGATACAATTTAATACATTGGCCGAAGAGGTGCCAAAAGCAGCAACCGGTGCAGCACTGATTCTTAAGATGGGTATATCTGTGCCGGAAGGTGTTTTAAAATAATCCTTTGAACCTGTGCTATTGAAAATATAAGTGGCGATATTCCATTCAAATATTGATTTATCCTGGTAAGTAAATTTTGAATTTACGTTTAGGTAATTATCTCCAATAGCATCTGCTGCTGCGGCACTGCCAACGGCATTTGCTGTAACTCTTCCTCCGGTTTTAATTAGTGCAGTACCAGTGCCTGACAGTGCTGATACTGTTGTAAAATTGAGTAATAACAACCCTCCGTTTTCGACAATTAAATTATCTCCTGCTCCATTTATTGAGTAGGTTGCCGGTGAAGTGATTTCCAATATTCCTCCACTTTGTATGGTAGTATTTATCAGCGATACTCCTGAGGAATTTATGGTGACAGTATGCAGATTTTGAATGGAGATGGCTGCTGCCAATGAAGAAGGGGCTAGTGTTGCCGGAAAGTAAGTAATGTTATCATGCGAAGACTGCCAGGAAGTGGGAGAATTCCAGGAGCCTGTGCCCGAAGATTTAAAGTAGTCTGTGTTTAAACTAGGTTGTCCAAAACCTAATAACGGTAGCAGTAATAATACTGGCAAAAAGTGTACAAATGTAGTTTTCATATATGAAATGATTAATAGGAATTACACGGCAATGCTGATCTAAAAAACTTAAGTGGTAAGCACCGAAAAGAAAAATTCAGGATGGAGTAGAAGTAAGGATCATCGCACCAGGCGACAGATAGCAATGTTTAAAATAGGATGGCTGGCAAAACGTTTAAGAATAACAAAATATATACTTTAAATATTATTTTATAATTATTTAAAGTATTTTTTTAAAATGTGAATAACTCTGCAATCTTTTATGAAAAAATGTAAGCGGGCTTACTTCGTTGCTACCCCCACTCAAAGCCCAGTAAAAGCCATGGATACTTCATTACTGGTATATGTCAGAAGTAGCTGAACGCTAAACAATAATTATCTGTAAGGCTAAATTTATACTTTTTGAAATAGTAGAATTGCAGGAAACCCTGATAAAAAGTAAAAAGGAAAAAAACATACTCCTCCAAAAGATGCAGGATGGTAAGCAATAAAAATAAACGCAGGCAAGTCAACCTCGAACCTTGAACTTTCAACCATCAACCTTGAACCTTCAACCCCGAACTATTAACCTTCAACCTTCAACTTT
>JAYWAU010000242.1:0-4686 GCA_043782265.1 Ferruginibacter sp.
TTCAGATTTTTCTCTTAACCTCCTCGAGATCGTGTTTTTTGCAAACCATATCATCTAGAAGCAATCTCAGCTAGCGGAGACGTATCAAATATCTTCTAAACATATAATTAAAGCTTCTGTTTGCTGTTCCGCTAGTTGGCATTCTTTGTGTCGAGAATGGTCTGCGAATTACAATTTATTTCACCAAAATTGGACGTGGAGATAGAGAATGCGATGGCCATTGCCATTGCGATGTACACCACTTTTATCATCGGCACCCAACAGTGTTAAACCACTCGCTGTAATTACACCATGGTTGAGATGCTCTTTTAAATAAGGAGATGCAGATATGCTCAATACCTGAGAGGTATCATCCGGTAACACAATATCGGCTCCATCATAATACCGGCGATGAATGGGCTTCACATTGGTTCCGCTGCAATCCGGCGCTGTATCTACATGTGCACAAAAACAAATGGCAGGAATATTTTTTTTATCGCTGTTGCTAGGTATCGTTGCATACACATATCCGTATTCATCGGTTGTAGCATCGGTTATACCCATACCCAGTAATTCCCGGTGCAATATTTTGCTCAGGTCTTTTTGCTTTTCAGAACTTGGATGAGCCGTACTCGTTGGGTCGCTTTGCGTATCAATTTGTACATAGCGCACAAAGCGTTCGGCCATGTTATTTGGACTGATGTATATCATTGGATAATTTGTAAGTATTGAAATAGTAACTGCAAATTAAATATTTATTTAGTAGTTCCTATTTAACCGCCGACGGGGCTTATAGCCACCGTCGGGGTTGTGCGGAAACGCTGCTGTTTGATGAAGTACCAAACCCCGTCAGCGGTTGCAAACCCTGACGGCGGTTGACAAATTGAAAAAAATAACCGTATATAAAAAAGCAGTTTGTACAATACAAACTGCTTTAATTACATTTTGAAATATCGCTACACTATCTCAACCAATTCAATATCAAACACCAGTTCCTGCCCTGCTAAAAAATGATTGGCATCTAAAATAATTATGTCATCCTTCACTTCTACCACAATCACCGGTACAGGCTGACCTTCCTGGTTACTCAGTGTTAATGGCATACCTGGTTCCAGTTTCATATCTGCAGGCACGTGTTCTTTTGGAAACTCAATAATAGCTTCTGCACTTTTTTCACCATAGCCGTCTTCCGGCGCAATGTTAATGGTTTTCTTTTCGCCCACATTCATACCCGGCATGGCTGCATCAAAGCCCTTTATCATCTGACCTGCGCCTACCGTAAACTCAAGCGGCTCCCTGCCTGCAGAAGAATCAAATTGTTCTCCGTTTACTAATTTACCTGTGTAATGTACTTTTACAACATCCCCTTCTTTAACTTGTGCCATTTTAATTTTTTTTAAGATTTACTATTGTTTTTTTGGCCAAACGGTGTACTACTATCTGGCTTCATTGGCGTCGCACTTTTGTACTTTTCAGTTCTGCTGAACAATCAACAGCCACTCTAAAAAGCAGGAATGCTCCGTTTTTTGGCAATTTATTAATTAAAATCTACACCTCCCAATTAAAAAACTTTGTAGACCTTTGAAAGATGAATTATAACAAAATTTTTCTTTTCCTGATTGCATTGGTATTGTTTGTGAGTAGCCCTGCACAAACTACAAATAAACCGGTAAAAAGTTCAGCCATCATACCAGGAGCCGAACGCATGGACGTGTACTTGCCCCTGCTAAAAGGCAAGTCCGTAGCAGTTTTCGCCAACCAGACAAGTATGGTCAATAAAACACATTTGGTAGATAGCCTTGTAAAGAGAGGCATAAAAGTGGTAAAAATATTTGGCCCTGAACATGGTTTTCGTGGTACTGCAAGTGCCGGTGAAGAACTCAACAATGCTATAGATACAAAAACCGGCATTACCGTAATCAGCTTGTACGGCGACCATAAGAAACCCACTAAAGAAGATTTAAAAGGAGTGGATATATTGCTCTTCGATATCCAGGATATTGGTGTTCGGTTTTACACATACATCTCCTCCCTGCAATATTACCTGGAAGCCGCCCTTGAAAACCATCTGCCGCTACTGATTTTAGACAGGCCGAACCCCAACGGTTTTTATGTTGACGGACCGGTACTGGAACCAAAGTTCAAAAGCTTTATCGGTATGCAGCCTGTACCGGTGGTGTATGGCCTTACCATTGGCGAATATGCATTGCTGCTGGCTGGCGAAAAATGGTTATCGCCGGAGGCCAATAAAATAAATGCTTATAACATTACCACCCACCCAACAATGGATACCCTTTTTCATGTGCAGGTAATTAAATGCGGCAACTACGACCACAACAGTAAATACGTTTTACCGGTTGCACCCTCTCCAAACATCCGGGACATTCAGGCAATCTACCTCTACCCTTCTACCTGTTTTTTTGAAGGTACAGTGCTGAGCGAAGGGCGTGGAACCGATAAGCCCTTCCAGGTTTTTGGCCATCCTTCTTACCCTAACACCATGTATGCATTTACGCCCAAACCCAATGAGGGCGCCAAAAGCAGCAAGTGCTATTACCAGGAATGTTATGGCTGGGATTTGAGCAGCACGCCTGAAAAAACATTAAAAGACCTGAACAAAAAAATTCAGTTAAAATATTTGCTGGATGCCTACAAACTATTTCCGGGCAAGGATAGTTTCTTTTTAAAAAATAATTTCATCAACAGACTGGCAGGCAATGACGTATTGATACAACAGGTAAAACAAGGCAAAACAGAAACTGAAATCAGGAAGAGCTGGGAATCTGCATTGGGAAATTATAAAAAGATCAGGAAGAAATATTTGTTGTATAAAGATTTTGAATAGCATGCCAACTAAAAAACAATGACTGTTTACTAACAGTATAATTACTCCAAACAAAGACACATCGCCTAAATTGAATTAATAAGAATGATTGAACAGAAACTTAAAACGGTGAATCTTGAAAAAACTGCTTTATTCCCCATCAAAGAAAAAATAGCCTTACGGATTGTTTTTATGGGCACACCCGAATTTGCCGTTGCCTCACTTGACAAACTGGTACAGGCAGGTTGCAACATAGTTGGTGTGATAACTGCCCCGGATAAGCCCGGCGGCCGTGGCATGGAATTACAACAAAGTGCTGTAAAAAAATATGCTGTTGAAAAAGGACTGCACATTCTGCAACCGGAAAAATTAAAGAACCCTGAATTTTTACAGGAGTTAAAAGTATTGAATGCCGATGTGCAAATAGTCGTCGCTTTCAGAATGTTACCTGAAGTGGTTTGGAACATGCCGCCAATGGGCACCATCAATTTACATGGCTCTTTGTTGCCACAATACCGTGGTGCTGCGCCTATTAACTGGGCCATCATAAATGGAGAAAAAGAAACCGGTGTTACCACTTTTAAACTGAAACACGAAATTGATACCGGTGATATTTTGATGCAGGAAAGTTTTCCCATTGGCGAAAATGATACTGCGGGTGAAGTACATGATAAAATGAAAGAGATTGGCGCAGGTGTTTTGTTGCAAACCATAAGAGGTATTGTTGATGACTCTTTAAACGAAAAGCCACAACTATCAACCATCAACCATCAACCATCAGCGCTGAACCATGCACCTAAAATTTTTACAGAAACCTGTAACATCGATTGGAATAAATCTGTGGAAGAAGTGTATAATTTAATCCGTGGACTATCGCCTTATCCTGCTGCCTTTACTTTTTTGGCAGGTAAAAAACTGAAAATTTATAAGGGTGATAAAGTAACTACGCTGCCCGCTATCCCGCCCGGCGAATTTGAAACGGATAAAAAAACATTCCTGCAATTTGCCTGTAATAACGGTTATATATCCATTAAAGAATTACAACTGGAGGGCAAAAAGAAAATGAATGTGGCAGATTTTTTAAGAGGTTACAAATGGACATAGCATACAACTATGGGTGCATTTCAAATTGTCGCAGATTTCAGCGTTGCCAACTTTTCAAAAGCAAATACCAAATAGGAATAATCCTGTAAAAGGTTGGTAGCCCTTACGACCATTTGAGATACACACTACAACTATTGAGACACCAAACTATACAACTATCCTCTTTATCTTTGCAGTATGTTAACCATCAGCCATCGTGGAGAGCAAATGCCCCCTTCACCCATTCGTAAATTAGTGCCTTATGCAGAAGCTGCTAAAAAGAGAGGCATTAAAGTCTATCACCTCAATATTGGCCAGCCTGATATTGAAACACCTCCGCAAATTCTCGATGCGGTGCGGCACAGCGATTTCAAGATACTGGAATACAGTCACAGTGCAGGCAATGAGAGTTATCGTAAAAAATTGGCTGACTATTATGCACGGGTAGGCATCAATGTAACGTCTGACCAGATCATCATTACTACCGGTGGCAGCGAAGCCATTTTATTTGGCATGATGGCTTGTATGGATGCAGGTGATGAAGTAATAATACCCGAACCTTTTTATGCCAATTACAATGGCTTTGCTGTAGAGGCAGGTGTTATTGTAAAACCAATCGGTTCATCTATTGAAACGGGTTTTGCATTGCCTCCTATCTCAGCGTTTGAAAAGGCCATTACGCCCAAAACAAAAGCAATCATAATCTGCAACCCCAATAACCCTACGGGATATTTATACAGTAAAGAAGAAATGGAAATACTAAAACAGATAGTGGTAAAGCACAACCTGTTTTTATTTTC
>JAYWAU010000243.1:0-4679 GCA_043782265.1 Ferruginibacter sp.
TCAAAAAATTATGAACGGCTCAATAGTACAAGTGTAGCAATGGTTCATTTATCAGCTATAAGAATTATGCTCAATCGTTTTTAAACAGATTCTTAGTCATCATTCATTTTATTGGTAAAATCAAAAAGAGCTATCCAGTTATTTTTGTAACATATTTTCGATAATCTTCACAGCATGTTCCCTTGAATTTTCAATAAATAAACTGTGGGTATCCATGCCGCCACAAATTACACCAGCAAGATAGATACCTCTTACGTTGGTCTCGTGGGTATCGTTATTGTAAAAGGGTTTTCTTGTTTCATCTTCAGATAATTGAATTCCCAATTTTTCTAAAAAAGTAAGATCGGGCTGATATCCCGTCATGGCAATTACCCAATCATTCGGAATTGTTACCAAACCCTGCGGCGTATTAATGTCAACTTCATTATCACGAATAGCTGTTATGGTAGCATTGTAAAAAGCTTTAATGGAGCCTTCCTCAATGCGATTTACAATATCCGGCCTTACCCAATATTTTACCCGTTCGCCAACTTCATTATTTCTTATCACCATAGTTACTTCAGCACCTTTGCGGTAAGTCTCCAAAGCTGCATCCACAGCCGAATTGCTGGCACCCACAACAAGCACTTTTTGAAAAGCATAAAAATGAGGATCTTTATAATAGTGTGTTACTTTTAGTAATTGTTCACCAGGTACATTTAGTAAATAGGGTAGGTCGTAAAAACCACTTGCAATAATTACATTGTCTGTAGAATAATTCGTTTTGGAAGTCATTACTTCAAAACCATAATTTTTCCTTGTAACACTTGTCACTTCCTCAAACAGGTGAAGATGTAGGTTAGCAGCAATCGTCACCCTGCGGTAATATTCCAACGATTCGTTCCTTGTTGGTTTAATATTATTACTTACAAAAGGAACGCCGCCAATTTCCAGTTTTTCGGAGGTTGAAAAAAAGGTCATGTTTACGGGGTAATTGTACAATGAATTTACCAGCGTACCTTTTTCAATAATCAAATAATTTAATCCTCTTTTCTTTGCTTCCAGTGCACAGGATAATCCAATGGGGCCTGCACCAATTATGATGACATCTAATGCTGCTTTCATAGTGCTTGTTAATTCAACTGTGCATTAAATAAGGTTTCATCAAAGTTGGCATTGGTATAATCCTTTACCACATTGTACAAGGTATCTCTCTCAACAGGTTTTCTTTTTACCTGTTTGATAAGGGTAACCAGTTGCTCTGTACTCATGGCAGGCGTTTGTTCTTCGCTGCCTGCCATTGAATATATTTTTGTAGAATCATCAATGGTGCCATCAATATCATTTACGCCAAAAGATAAACTCAACTGTGCATTATCTCTGCCAAGCATTGGCCAGTAAGCTTTCAGGTGAGGAAAATTATCAAGATAAATTCTTGCAATAGCATACAGCCTCATATCTTCTGTAATGGTTGATTCTGTAACATAACTCATATCATTATCCTGGTTACGAAACTTAAGCGGAATAAAGGTATTGAACCCACCTGTTTTATCCTGCAGTTCTCTTAGTCTCCTCATGTGATCTATGCGGTGTTCATATTTTTCAATGTGTCCGTATAGCATGGTGGCATTGGTGTGCATGCCCAGGTTATGGGCTGTTTCATGTATCTGCAACCAACCGGCGCCATCAACTTTGTCGGCACATATTTGTTCTCTAATTTCTGGTGCAAATATTTCTGCACCGCCCCCCGGCAAACTATCCAAACCTGCGTCATGCAATTGTTTCATACCTTCTTCTACAGTTAGCTTTGCCTTGCGAAACATATAGTCCAGCTCTACTGCTGTGAAAGCTTTCACATGCAAATCCGGACGGTGTGCTTTTATTTTTTGCATTAACTCAACAAAATAAGCCATGTTCATTTTTGGATGTACACCCCCAACAATATGTACTTCGGTAATTGGTTTACCATCATAGGTTTTTACAATATCCAGCATTTGCTCAATACTCAATTCCCAGCCTTCTTCCTTTTTAGCATATAAACGTGAGTAAGAACAGAATTTACAACTGAATACACAAACATTGGTAGGCTCAATATGAAAGTTTCGGTTAAAATAAGTGGTGTCGCCGTGTAATCTTTCTCTTATAAAATTGGCAAGTACTCCAACAAATGGCAGGCTTCCTTTTTCAAATAACAGGATGCCTTCCTCATCAGAAATTCTTATTTGTTGCTTTACTTTTTCGGCTATTTTTTTAAGGTCCGTATCGGTAGTAGTAATTATTAAAGTATCTATTGAAGTATTCATTTATATTATTTTTTGCAAAGGTACTGGAGGTACACCTTTAAAACAAAAGAGGCTGCTTATTGTTGGCAGCCTTTTCTTTTTTACAAAAAATATTTTATTGCTTTACAATTTTTTGCTGAATGGTTTTATTAGTATAGAATAATTTAAGCATATAAACACCACCGGCATATTTAGCAATATCAACAGTTATCTCAGTCGGCGCTTTGCCGTTGTATCTTTTATCCCAAACTAACTGACCTGTTGAATTATAAACCTCGACAGCTTTTAAGTTAACAGGAGGGCCATAATGATGAATAAGAAAATTATTGTTAAACGGATTTGGATAAATGAGGTATCCTTGCTCTTTTAACTTTTGTGGTAATATTTTGGCATAAACATTTAGATTGTCTATCCATATATTATTTTGTTTATTGCTTTTGGCAACCAGGTAAACCTGAAAATTATCTTTACCAACAAAAGGAGAGAGGTAAATCTGAATATTTTTCCAATTATTTTTTTGTGGAATAAATGAAGCTAAAACCGGCGAATTTGGATCGTTTACTGTTTGCAAATTTTCGCCCCATTTTTTCCATACAGTATTGTAAGTAGCACCACAATCTTTTGTTACCTGCACTTCTAGTGTATCTAAAGGAAACACAGTAGAACCGGGATAAGTGATGCCTTGTTTATAAGCCAGATCAAAAGACACAAAAACAGAATCATTTTTACTGCTGTTGGAAATTACGGGCGAAATAAATTTGTTTGTAGCATTACTTATAGAAGAAGTAAAATTATTTATCTCCATTGAAGCAACACCCTTAACGGCAGCAGCAGTAGATCTTAGCCAGGTAGTTTCGTTATCGGGATTAACAACATTACCCCAATTTAACGGAGGGAAATTAGTGCCCTCAAAATCTTGAATAAGCGGTAAAGTTGCCTGTAAACCTACTACCACAAACACCATACGCAATGAATCGTTGAAAGTATTTAGGTCGCCGGTGCCACTTAACGTTACAGGTTCAAAAGTAAATACGGTAAATGTGTGGCTTCCAACATTACCATTTAAAGCATTCAGGTTAATATCTATTTGCTTACCTGGTGGTAATAAAATTCCTGTTATTACTTTCTTAACCAACGGGCCATTATCCAGTGTATAGGAAACATTAAATGCAGTAACAGTTTCAATGCCATTATTTGCCACAGTTACAATTGGTTCTACTGGGCCAGTGCTGCAATTAACGGCAACGGGCTGTTTTACGGTAACTAATTTCAGGTCTCTTTTATATAGTTTTGAAATATGGATATTGTCAAGAAAAATATTATTTCCATTATGAGCTATATTTTCAAACGCAACAATAATTGTTCCGCCAGCGGCAAATGCAGAATCCAATGTTATGGATTGAGTTTTCCAATCACCCGCTAGAGGCTTGGTATAAGGTATGTCTGAAGAACCAGCAGTAGCAAGACTTTCACCAGATTTATCGTACACAACCGAAAAAGTATTTCCACAATCTGTAGAAACCTTTACAACAAATTCATCGTTAAATCCGGGATAGTTTTTATATGCCAGATCAAAAGAAATTACAGCACCTGCCGCTCCTGAAATATTTATCCCGGGCGTTTTTAAAATATCAATTTGCCCATAATTATTTTCTGAAAAATTATCAATAAATGCAGCAAAACTGCTGTTATTTCCCGGAGATTTTTTTACCCATGTTTTTGTAACGCCGGCATTTATAATTGCCCAGTTTAAAGGTGGGAAAATGTTGTTTTCAAATCCCTCTGTTAATGGAGCTTCAACACTTTTATTAAGAATAAAATTTTTACCCAGCGTATCGTTTATATTATTTTCATCACCCATCCCGGAAGTACTTTCCGGATCAGCAGTAAATACTTTGAATGTGTTGGTGTCTTTTAGTACGGCAAAAGGTGCAAGGGTAACGGTTGTTTTTGCACCTGGGGCCAGGGTTTGTGTAAATTGTTTGTAAACTGTATTTCCACTGTTTATTATATAGCCAACTTTAAAACGGGTAATAGCTTTCAAGCCATCATTCGATACTTCAATTTGAGGCACACTGACGTTATTTGAACATTCAAAACCACTGGGACTAACAATTTCCGAAACTGAAATATCCCTGTTGTTTTGTTTGTAAATATTTATGTTGTCAATGAAAATATTATTGCCATAATCGCCGGTATTTCTTATAGCAACCACAATTTGGCCGGCTGAAACCAAGCCTCCACCAATCGTTATTTTTTGATTTTTCCAATCGTCAACACCTGGTGTTATGTATCCTAAAGTTGTAGAACCTGCTGTTGCCAATGAGTCACCTGATTTTGAGTAAACAGTCGTCCAGGTGGTTTCACAATCATTGGATACCAATATACTTAACTGATCATTTAAACCCGGATAATTTT
>JAYWAU010000244.1:0-12829 GCA_043782265.1 Ferruginibacter sp.
TCTCCTTATTTAAAAGAGCATGTCAACCATGGCATAATTACAGCCAGTGGCTTAACCTTGCTGGGTGCAGATGATAAAAGTGGTATTGCAGCCATCATGGAAGCGGCCTTGTATTTTATGCAATATCCTTCGGTGAAACATGGCGACATAAAAATATTATTTACGCCCGATGAAGAAGTTGGAAAGGGTACGGCAAAGGTAGATATGCAAAAACTGTGAGCACAGTTTGGCTATACATTAGATGGGGGAGAAGCCGGCAGTCTGGAAGATGAAACTTTTAGTGCAGATGCAGCTACCATTACCATCAGCGGCATTATTGTTCACCCGGGTTATGCGAAAAATAAACTGGTGAATGCATTAAAAATTGCAGGTGCGGTGCTGGATGCGTTGCCAAAAAATGAATGGAGCCCGGAGACCACCTCAGGCCGGGAAGGATTTGTACACCCGGTAGCAGTAAATGGGATTGCGGAGAAAGCCACCCTTCAATTTATTGTAAGAGATTTTACGGTTGCTGGTTTACAACAGCATCACGACCGGTTAAAAAAAATAGCTAAGGAAGTAGTAGCAGGTTTTAGCGGTGCCACTATGGAATACACTATTACAGAGCAATACAGAAATATGAAAGAAGTACTGGACCAACATCCGCAGGTGGTGGCGTATGCAGCAGAAGCCATTCAGCGGGCAGGGTTAACAGTAAAAAAAGAAAGCATCCGTGGGGGCACGGATGGCAGCCGCTTTAGTTATATTGGAATGCCTTGTCCGAATATATTTACTGGCATGCAAAATATCCACAGCAAACTGGAATGGATCGGTACAAAAGACATGGCCAAAGCTGCCGAAACAATTGTGCATTTGAGTATGATCTGGGAAGAGAAAAGTTAAGTAGCAGCGTAATATTGATTTAAATTTATAGAGCGTAATTTTATTTATTCCTATTCACTCAATATCGTAAAATAACTCCTTGCTGGGGTAATGAGGGTAATCCCCCAAACATTTTCCGCAGTACATTTAAAACAATCCTATCTTCATTTTTAAATTTTATAACAATGGAAATCTTAAAAGAATTCTGGTGGGTAATACCAATTTTTCTGCTGCTGGCAGGAGGGTTATTTACCATCAACCAGGGAACCATCGGTGTAGTTACCCGGCTGGGTAAATACCACAGCATTAAAAGGCCGGGATTAAATTTTAAAGTGCCTTTTTTGGATCAGCTCTACAAAAGGGTAAGCATTCAAAACCGTTCGGTGGAGCTGGAGTTTCAGGCAGTAACAGTTGACCAGGCGAATGTGTATTTTAAATCCATGTTGCTGTATTCGGTGTTAAATATTGATGAAGATACCATCAAAAATGTAGCATTTAAATTCATCAGCGAAAAGGACCTGATGCAGGCATTGATACGGACTGTTGAAGGAAGTATCCGTGCATTTGTATCTACCAAAAAGCAGGCAGAAGTTTTGAATGTACGCAGGGATATTGTGGAGAATGTAAAGGAACAGGTTGATGTGCAATTGGAAAGCTGGGGATATCATTTACAGGATCTGCAGATCAATGACATTACATTTGACGAAGCCATTATCACCAGCATGAGTAAAGTGGTAGCAAGTAATAATTTAAAAGCGGCTGCTGAAAATGAAGGACAGGCCTTACTAATCACTAAAACAAAAGCAGCAGAAGCAGAAGGTAATGCCATTAAAATTGCAGCAGAAGCTGAAAGACAGGCAGCACAATTGCGTGGACAAGGTGTGGCATTGTTCAGGGAAGAAGTAGCCAAAGGTATGAGCCAGGCTGCTGAACAAATGAAGCAGGCTAACCTTGATACGAATGTAATTTTATTCAGTATGTGGACAGAAGCCATCAAAAATTTTGCAGAATACGGAAAAGGCAATGTCATCTTTTTAGATGGCAGCAGCGAAGGGATGGAAAAAACCATGCGCCAGATAATGGCCATGCAACAGATGGATGGAAAGAAATGATAATGATAAATAATATATTTTTACTGGAGCCGGATTTATCCGGCTCTTGTTGTAAAATCTACTTTAACATTATTTTGTAATGCAATTGCTGTTTGTTTGCGTTTACAAATACATATTACAATGCCCTGGCATAATTATCGCAAAATAAAAAACAGAAACAATTACATTTGCCTTAAATCAGTTAAACATGTTTGATATTCTATTACAGATAGACTCTACCAAAGCAGCTACAGAATTGTTATCTCAAAAGTCAGAAAATGTTTGGGGCGTACTTGCCAAGGGAGGCTTGCTGATGATTCCTTTATTGTCCTTACTGGTAGTAGCTATTTTCTTTTTTATTGAAAGATGGATCACCATCAGGAAGGCTGCTAAAATTGAAGATAATTTTATGAGTATCATCCGGGATAATATTATTTCGGGCAATGTAACAGCCGCAAGAAACCTGGCAAAAAATATCAGTAACCCCGTTGCAAAAGTAATAGACAAAGGCATTCAGCGTATTGGTAAACCCATTGATGCTATTGAAAAAAGTATGGACAATGTAGGCGTATTGGAAATGTATAAATTGGAAAAGAACTTATCCATCATCTCTATTATTGCACGCATTGCACCGTTGTTTGGTTTCCTTGGAACCATCATTGGTATGCTGGCGCTTTTCAAAGGCATTGCAGCCACTTCTGAGTACACACCCAATACAATTGCTGACGGTATTTACATTAAGATGATAACTTCAGCAACAGGCCTGATCATTGGTATCCTGGCTTACCTGGGACATAGTTTTTTACAGGCACAAATTGCGAGGATAGAAAATAAAATTGATGCGGCAAGTGCTGAGTTTGTAGATATTTTGCAGGAACCAACAAGATAGCGTGAATGGTGAATAGGCAATAGGCAAAAAATCAAAATCGCCTATTGATAATCTATACTATACAATTCAGCATTAACTATTCACCATTGACCATTCACCATTCACAACAAAAGTATGAGCTTAAGAAAAAAATTTAAACCCGAAGCCTCTGAAGTAGATACAGGTCCATTGAATGACATCCTGTTTATTTTGATGTTCTTCTTTTTAATTATTTCTACATTGGCTAATCCCAATGTAATTAAGCTGAGCAATCCCAAAGCAAAAAGTGATACCAAGGCAAAGCAAAGTGTAATTGTAAGCATTGATAAAAACCGCATTGTTCATGTGGGTCAGCAAAAAATAATTTTCGATTCGCTGGAATCGCAACTAAGAACACATATTCATGTAGGTGATAGCATAAAACCTGCTGTGGTGATCAATGCAGATTCGTTAGTAGCATGGAAAGACATTGTTAAGATAATGAGTGTGGCTAAGAGATTAGGAGCTACAACTTCGGCTTCTGTGAGTAATCAATAATAGCCCAAGTCCCTAACCCCTAAAGGGGAACGTGAACTCTTTATTGAAAAACCGTAGACGCCTCAACGTCTTAACGGCTAATACTATCAAAATCTATTTGTGAAGCTTAAGCGTTCAGTCGTCTGCGCTTATAGTAATCATTAAATGCCATAAAGGCTAATCCCAGCAACCACCATCCTTTCTTTACCGAAAATATCTTTTTTTATCGCTACCTCACTGTAAAAGGGTGAGAATAAACCAGCCGTTTCCCGTGCATAATCTTCATGTGTTTCCATAAAAATTTTTCCGCCTGGGTTAAGATGTGTTTTTCCGAAAGCGGCTATCTTTTCATAAAATAATAAGGGTGTATTATCCGGCACAAATAAAGCCTGGTGGGGTTCAAAGGCAGTTACATTGATATCCAGTTTTTCTTTTTCATTGATGGGTATGTAGGGCGGGTTGCTGCTGATGATATCAAACGTTGGCAGGTCAGTCCATTTAACTTCATTCAAAAAATCAGTTTGAAAAAACCGGATGGCTGTATCCTGGTTGATTGCATTTTCTTTTGCAACCAATAAAGCTTCCCCGCTAACATCAATCGCGGTAACAATTGCGGCAGGTATATTTTTCTTTAAAGCAATAGCAATGCATCCGCTTCCGGTGCCAATATCCAATATTGTGGGTGCTGCGATCTGATCAGTCGCAACATGAGTTAACACTAATTGTACCAGTTCTTCCGTTTCCGGCCTTGGTATCAACACTTGTTCGTTTACTTTTAGCTTCATCTTGTAAAACCAGGCTTCACCTAAAACATATTGTACAGGCTTGTGTTGCAACAAAGTCGTTAATGAATTGCTTAATGCTTCCTCTTTTGCAACTGACAATGGAAGATCAGGATTTTTAATTACATCAAATCTTTCAATACCAGCAAGGCTTTCAAACACCCAATCCGTTATCACCGTGGCCTCATTCAGGTTGTAGATGGTTTGCAATTGTTGTAAGAAAAAACGGTATTGTTCCTTAATTGTCATTTTAGCAAACATAGTTTATTTTTCTATTGCTATTTTTGCCGCCTGACAACACATGAAACATACATGCATCGGTGCCTTCAATTGGCAAAACTGGGAGCAGGCAATGTAGCACCCAATCCATTGGTGGGTGCAGTGTTGGTGTATGAAAATGAAATTATTGGTGAAGGCTATCACCAGCAATATGGCCAGGCACATGCAGAAGTAAATTGCATCAATAATGTGAGTGATGCCAATCAGTCATTGATTGAAAAAAGTACACTCTATGTTTCCCTGGAACCCTGCGCCCATTTCGGTAAAACCCCGCCCTGTGCAGACCTCATCATCAAACATAAGATACCGAATGTGGTAGTTGCCTGTAGGGATAGTTATGAAGAAGTAGATGGCAAGGGGATACAAAAATTACAGCAGGCAGGGGTGAATGTTAAAGTGGATATTTTAGAAAAAGAAGCATTGGAACTGAACAAACGATTTTTTACTTTTCATATAAAACAGCGGCCTTATATTATTTTAAAATGGGCGCAAAGCGGGGATGCAAAAATTGCCAGGCAGGATTTTTCAGCCGGTAAAATAAGCAACGATATTACCAATCGCCTGGTACACAAATGGCGAGGTGAAGAAGCTGCTATTTTAGTTGGAACCAATACCGCCCTGTATGACAATCCCTCACTTACCACCCGTTTATGGAAAGGCAATAATCCTGTACGCCTGGTAATTGACCTGCAATTAAAACTACCCATTTCTTTACACCTTTTCGATGAGGCAGTAAAAACAATTGTATTTAACCAGGTGAAGGATGAAGAAGAAAATGGCGTAACGTTTTATAAACTACCTTCCGGTGAAGACATCATTCCCGGTTTGTTAAATGCTTTATACCAGTTAAAAATTCAAAGTGTATTGGTAGAAGGAGGCGCAAGACTATTGCAATCTTTTATCAATCAGCATTACTGGGATGAGGCGAGGGTAATTACAAATGAACAACTGACGATAGAAAGTGGCATCAATGCACCGGAATTAAAAAACAGCAGTTTAGAGAGCATTAATAAAACAACCGGTGACCAGGTAGCTTTTTATCGACCTGGCTAACTGTATACGCTAAAAAAAAGATTGATTATTTTAACAGGATACCACAACTAAAAACAATTGGCAACTACTACTGATCCTACATTTTATTTTACTATTGAAAAACCTGCTATGGCAGAGTTTAAAGAACGTGGCAGTAAGTTTGTTGCTTTTGCATACCCCATAGAAACCACCGATGATTTTAAAAAACTGTTACAAAATTTAAAAAAGGAACATCCCAAAGCGGTTCATCATTGCTTTGCTTACCGCATTGGTACCGATGGAAATAATTTCAGGGTGAGTGATGATGGGGAACCATCCGGAACTGCGGGCAGGCCAATACTGGGTCAGATAGATAGTAAAGCGATCACCAATACAGCCGTAATTGTAGTACGGTATTTTGGTGGTACATTATTAGGTGTTCCCGGTTTGATCAATGCTTACAAAACTGCTACTACGCTTGCCTTGCAGGTAGTACCTGTTATTCAGAAACAGATTGAAGAGAAATACGCCCTACATTTTGATTATACACAAATGAACGAAGTGATGATGGTAATGAAACAATACAACTGTACTGTTATTACCCAGGACATGCAGTTGTTCTGCCACATTACTGCCGGCATTGCCAAAAGCCGGTTGCAGGAAGTATTGTACCGCCTGAAAGAATTACAGCAGGTAGATGTAGAAAAAATCAAATAAATATTTGTACTTTTCTTACCCGGTAGAGAGTCCTGCTCTAACTTGTTTAAACCGTCAATTAAATCTACATGAACATAGAATCATTGCGTGAATATGTTTTACAGAAACCACAGGTAACAGAAGGGTTTCCTTTTGGTGAAACTACCCTTGTATTTAAAGTAAATAATAAAGTGTTTTTATTGGTGCCACTGGAGGCCGGGCAATTACAGTTTAATGCAAAGTGCGATCCTGATAAAGCAATTGAATGGAGAGATGAATATCTGGATGCAGTATTGCCGGGTTTTCATATGAATAAAAAGCATTGGAATACCGTAGTTGCAGACGGTAGTTTATCCAATAAACAATTGTTGCAAATGGTGGATGATTCTTATGCGCTGGTAGTGGGCCCTCCCAAATCTCCCCGTAAAAAGATTAATAAATTATAACTATATGCAACATTAAAATACAACAACCATGCAAGAGGATGAAAAATTTTCTGACGATCCGGTTGAAAATATAAAACTGGAAAATGAATTTTTAAAAATAAAACTGAAGGCACAATATGGAGATGCTTTTCACATGGAAAGCAATGCAGATATTCCGCCTGAAATAGAAAACCAGTTTTTAAAAAACATGATGGCATTTGAAGACGCACATGCCAAAGCAGAATTTACCACCGTTTATGAAAGTATTGGTAAACCTGACTACAGGCCTGCGGAGGAATTGACTGACATTGAAGTAACAGCAGCGTTAGAAAGAATAACTGATATTTTAGAGGAGCACAATATGGCTTTGGATATTTGTGATGGCCCTTACCCCGACAGATTAATTTATACATTTATTACCGAAGAGTTATTTGCTGAAGAAACGGAGATGGGTGGTATTGCAGGCATGGGCTGCCATTTTATTTACGAAGAGTTTCACCCAAATCACAAAGCTGAAATCACAAAATGTACACACCAGTTTCTGCAACATTGGTTTACACAGCAGTTTGATGAATATGCTACTGATTTAAGCAGTGAGATCATTACATTTGATGGTAAGGAAATGAGTAAAGCAACAGCAATTGTTAAGATGCAACTCTTCTTTAATGCTTTTCAGCAATTTAAAGATGATGCGTACAATATTGACAAGGTGGTTTTTGAAATTAAAGATGAAATAAATACAGGGATGGGCTATGCAGAGGGAATACTTAAATACGACGCCTTGCTTGAGAAAGGAGAAAGTATTCACTATGAAGGTCCTTACAAACTTTACCTGCAAATGGAACACAATTACTGGAAAATCTTTTATTTTGTGATGCCGGGGTTTGAATGGTAAAGGGTAATTTAATTAACCAAGGCTGCGGTCCATTTTAAATAACCAAGATGAAGTTCATCTGCCGCCAGGTCATTGACAGGCGTATTACTGATTTCGATAGAGAATTGTTGTTTCATCTCTGTCGGCAGAATATCTTTGATTGCAAAAATATCGTCTACATCAACGCCGTAGCGGTTGTCAATATGGGAGGTGCCCGGCCCGGGAAGACTGGCGTGTTTATAAAAGGCAGTTTCTAATGCAACCTTTACAGCGTCACCTTTGGTGACAGCCACGGTGAGCATTTTATAATGAAACTCTTCAAATTCATTTTGTTTGTAACCACCAAGGTTCAGGAAGAATAAATTATTTTCCCTGCTCTTTTTATTGCCATTGTGCTGCACAATTTTTATTGCAAACCCATCAACATTTGTTACTTCACGCCAGGCATCAATGTGCAGTTGTGTACCCCGCCAGAATTGTTGCATAGCGGGTTTTAAATCAGCCAGCGAATTACCAATACCAAAGAAAATATCATGTTGTTCGGTATGCCTGCCTTTAGGTGTGCAACCGAGGAGTATCATGTAAAGTTTAGGATGCATTTATTTAGTTGATTAAAGACCAGCGGTATAAAAGAAAAATTATTTAAAACTTGTACTTACAATAAGATCTTTGCTGCCAGGTTGATAAGTATAAAATCCTTCCCCGGTTTTTACACCCAATTTACCAGCTATCACCATATTTACCAACAAGGGACAGGGAGCGTATTTGGGATTGCCAAACCCATCCTGTAATACTTTTAAAATGCTCAGGCAAACATCCAGGCCAATAAAATCAGCCAGTTGCAACGGTCCCATGGGGTGAGCCATACCAAGCTTCATAACGGTATCAATTTCGTGCACGCCGGCCACACTTTCGTACAAACTATAGATGGCCTCGTTGATCATCGGCATTAAAATGCGGTTGGCTATAAAACCGGGATAGTCCTTTACCACGCAGGGTATTTTGCCCAATTGTTCACTGAGTTCAACAATGCTGCCTGTAACTTCTTTGTTGGTTGCATAGCCATTGATGATCTCAACTAATTTCATTACCGGTACCGGGTTCATAAAGTGCATACCGATCACCAGTTCTGGTCGCTTTGTTACCGATGCAATTTTTGTGATAGAGATAGAAGAGGTATTGGTTGCAAGGATACAGCCTGCTGGTGCAGCTTCATCTATTTGTTTAAATATTTTTAATTTCAGTTCCGTATTTTCTGTGGCAGCTTCAATAACCAACTGTGCATTTTGTACGCCGGTGGTAATATCCGGTGCGGTGGTAATATTTGCTAAGGCAACTTTTTTTTGTTCTTCTGTGATGGTTGCTTTGGCTACCTGCCGGTCCAAGTTTTTACCAATGGTAGCAATGGCCTTTTCCAATTGTGCAGGATCAACATCAATCAATGTTACAGTAAAACCATTTTGTGCAAATACATGTGCAATGCCGTTGCCCATGCTACCTGCGCCAATGACGGAGACAAAGCCCCCCTGCCCCCCAAGGGGGGTTCTTAGCTCGTTATTATTTGTAGTGCTGTTCATTTGCCTGAATATAGTTTAGTAAAATGAAAAATTAGAACCCAGCAAACCAGTCTGACGTCCCCGTCTGACTGGTTTGCGACAAATTGAAAAGGGCATCTATTTTAAAAAAGTATCCCACAAATTGGCGAAGAATATCAACTAAGTCTGACGTCACCGTCTGACTGGTTTGCGGCGAATTGGAAGAACATTCATTTAAAAAGTAACCCAACGAATTGAAGAGGAGTACCACAAAGCTATAAAAGTACAAGAGTGCGACGCCAATGAAGCCCAATACAATTACTAATGCCCGGCTCAAAAAAAACAAAACGCAATTTCAAACTTCCATCTTCTCCATTCCCCTTTAGGGGATAGGGGCAGCAACTCCTACTTAAACGCATTCAACCCCGTAATATCCATACCGGTTATCAGCAAATGAATATCATGGGTGCCTTCATATGTGATCACACTTTCCAGGTTCATCATGTGGCGCATCACGGGGTATTCGCCTGTAATACCCATGCCGCCCAGCATCTGGCGGGCATCCCTTGCAATATTGGTGGCTACTTCGCAGGCATTTCTTTTGGCCATGCTTACCTGTTGTGGGGTAACTTTTCCTTCGCTCATCAACACGCCGAGGCGCCAGTTTAGCAATTGCGCTTTGGTAATTTCTGTTACCATTTCGGCTAACTTTTTTTGTTGCAACTGAAAACCGGCAATGGGTTTACCAAATTGAATTCTTTCTTTGGCATAGTTCAATGCAATGTCGTAGCAATCCATGGCCGCACCAATGGCACCCCAGGCAATGCCATACCTTGCTTTGGTTAAGCAACCCAGTGGGCCTTTCAATCCCTTCACATTCGGTAAAATATTTTCTTTGGGAACTTTTACATTATCAAAAACCAGTTCACCAGTAGCACTTGCTCTGAGGCTCCATTTGCCATGTGTGGTCGGCGTACTAAAACCCTCCATTCCTCTTTCCACAATAATGCCCCTTATTTCACCGGCCTCGTCCTTTGCCCATACTACTGCCACCTGTGCAAAAGGAGCATTGCTGATCCACATTTTGGCACCATTTAAAATCACATACCCATCGCCGTTATCTTTAAAATTGGTGAGCATACCAGCAGGGTCGCTGCCATGGTTGGGTTCGGTCAACCCAAAACAACCCAGCCATTCGCCGCTTGCCAGCTTTGGTAAATATTTATTGCGCTGTTCTTCGTTGCCATATTGATAAATGGGAAACATCACCAGGCTGCCCTGTACACTTGCGGTTGAGCGAACGCCACTATCGCCCCGCTCCAGTTCCTGCATCATCAAACCGTAGCTGATATAATCCAATCCGCCACCGCCATATTGCTCCGGTACTGTGGGTCCAAAGCAACCAAGATCACCCAATTGTTTTATGATCTGTTGTGGAAACTCAGCCCGCTGTGCGTAGTCTTCAATGATAGGCGAAATTTCTTTCTTTACATAAGTGCGAACAGTTTCCCGGATGAGTTTGTGTTCTTCCGTTAATAATTCATCCACATTAAAATAATCGGGCGATTGAAAATTGTCTGTTTTAGCTGCCATAGCAATCGTTTAGTTGTTTGTTAATTATTTTTTACCAACAGTAGTTTGTAATTCAACATTGTTGTGTCACTCACTTATACGTCATACCTGTGTGGAACTTTTATCAAAGCGTATTGGAGCACTTATACTACCAACAGTACAAATGAATTGATGTGACAAATATAATGTCCTTCTGGCATTAGCCTGCAAATTGTTGTACTTTTAAATTACTTATATACAACGCTAAAATTTTATTGATGAAACATCTTATTATATTTAACAGCCTGCGTTATAGCCATAGGATATTTAAGCTTTGGGCAAAATAAACCGAAACTTGTTAAAGCCACGAAAAAGGTTGAAAATAAAATAAAGCAATACTGGTTTGTGATGCTAACTACCGGTAACAACCGCACACAGGATTCTGCAACGGCAGTAAAAATACAGGAAGGCCATATGGCAAACATCAACCGCTTGTATAATGACGGTAAGTTAAAAGTAGCAGGACCATTTGGTGATGATGGCGACTGGAAAGGCATTTTCATTTTCGATTGCAAAACAAAAGAAGAATTGGAAACATTGTTGAATACAGACCCCGCAATTGCAGCCGGAAGATTGACCTATGATATTCATCCGTGGTGGACAGCGGCTACAGGAAGTTTTGTGCCGGGTAGGCCTGCAAAAAAGCCATAACGAAAGCTGCGTTTCAACTTTAATGTACATAGCTTTGCCTTATGTTGGCTATCATTTAGCCCCTCAAACTCTGATGATTAAAAATAGCTTTAATAACCTTTTTTATTCTTTTTTTTTCTTGTAATACAAAAAGGAAAGATGCGCCTACACCAAAAAGCAAGAATAATTTTGCACATGAAAAATTAGTAATTAAGGATTCAATTGCAAACGATTATTATAGTCAAGGCCTCAAAGCAATTAAGCAAAATAATTATATTGATGCTAAAAATTATTTTAGCAAAGCTGACAAGATAGAGAATAATAACCCAATAATAGTAATCGCTCTGGCGAACGTTGCTTATGGCTTGGGGGACAATTCAACAGCGGAAGCTTTATATCTTCGTGCAATTTCAATTGACAGTAATTATAGACTTAGTTATCTTAACTACGCAAATTATTTACGACAAAAACATCAACCGGAAAGAGCTAACAGTATCTTACTAAAGGCTATTCAATTTAATCGGAGTGATTATGATAAGGGTAGCATATATCATGATTTGGCGTTATTGAGTATAGACCTCAAGAACTGTGATAGCGCTATGGAATATGCTAAAAAAGCAAGAATATTTTCGCCAGATCAGTATCTTTCATTCGTTCAAGAAATAGAATCTCTCTGCAAAAATTGAAAATGACAGCCCTGTACGCAGTAATAATTTAACCTTACCTAAAAAAAATCTATGTCCCTTCTAAAAAAAATCCGCCTGCTGATTGTATTTTTTATCATTGCTTTAATACTAAGTGGCGTAACTGCTTTTCCTGTAGAAACAGAATTATATTGGTTACTGGATCACCCTTCAATGGTACCAGCATTTGCAAAAGAGTGGTTACAAAATGTGTATGCTGGATTGGTGGAAACGAACAATAAATATCCTATGTTGGTTTATGGATTTGACTGGATGGCTTTTGCACACATTGTAATTGCTATGACGTTTATCGGCCCCTTAAAAGAGCCGGTAAAAAATAAATGGGTCATTGATTGGGCTTTACTGGCTTGTGTTGCCGTAATTCCACTGGCATTGCAGTTTTGGAGTGATTGGTTTGATACCATTGTTTATTTGCAGAAGTTGGATCTGGCAATTGGAAGATCAGACTTTTGCAAGGTAGCTTGCCATTTCAGTTTGGTATTGCAATGCAATAGCTTTAGCCTCATTTGCAAAGTCTTCTTTTTCACTGGCATAAATAATGGCACGACTGGCATTTACAAGCAGCCCACAATCCTTAGTAAGACCGTATTTACTTACATCTTCCAGGCTGCCGCCCTGGAAACCAACACCTGGCACCAGTAAAAAATGATCAGGAATAATTTTGCGAATATCCGCTAACAAACTTGCTTTGGTGGCACCAATTACAAACATCAGGTTGCTTTCAGTACCCCATGTACTTACTGTTTTTAAAACTTCTTCGTATAAAAAAAAGTCGCCAATCTTTTGTTGTTCAAAATCTTTGCTGCCGCTGTTGCTGGTTAATCCCAACACGATCGCCCACTTACTGCCAAATTCTAAAAAAGGTTTTACGCTGTCTTCGCCCATGTAGGGAGCGACTGTTACCGAATCAAAATTCAACGTCTCAAAAAATGCTTTGGCATATTGG
>JAYWAU010000245.1:0-4651 GCA_043782265.1 Ferruginibacter sp.
CCTTCAAAGAGTATACGGTTTTAGTACTTCAGGCAGCGTTTCTTTGTTTAAAAAACCATTAATTATATCATTATAAATTAAATTTTATGTGGGAAGAAAAAAATAATACACTCTATAAAAAATTTGAATTCAAAAATTTTTCAGAAGCCTTTGGCTTTATGACAAGAGTGGCACTTGCTGCGGAAAAAATGGACCATCATCCATTATGGACCAATGTTTACAACAAAGTAGAAATATGGTTGAACACACATGATGCCGGAGATATTATCACAGAAAAAGACAGGATGCTTTCAATAAAAATTGATGCGATGGTTTAATTATTTATTATTACTGTTTTTATCTGCTGTGTTGTTATAGAACCAATTGGTGTTGTAAATTTTTCTAACCCATATTGATGTAAAATATTTTCCACCTCTTTTATCGCAGCAGCATCTGCGGAAATTAGTAAGCCTCCGCTTGTTTGAGGATCTGCTAATATCGCTTTTTGATATTCAGTTACTGGTCCAATCTTTTCGCCATAACTGTCCCAGTTTCTGGCTGTACCGCCGGGAACACATTTTTGATCGACAAAATCAAAAATATCAGTTGTAATAAAGTGAATGTTATTAAAACTAAGCTCAGCACTTAACCCACTGCCTTCGGCCATTTCAACAAGGTGGCCCAATAAACCAAAGCCTGTTACATCTGTCATCGCATTTACGCCACTAATCTTTCCAAACGCCTCACCAACTTTATTTAACTGCATCATTTGCTTTGCTGCAACTCCTTTGTGTTGTTCTTTCAGCAAGCCTTTTTTTTCTGCTGTTGTTAAAATACCCACCCCCAATGGCTTGGTTAAAAATAAGAGATCTCCTTCTTTTGCAAGATTATTTTGTTTGATATTTTTGATCTGTACCAACCCGTTCACGGCCAAACCAAAAATAGGTTCGGGGCTGTCGATACTATGTCCGCCAGCAAGTGGAATGCCTGCTTCTATACAAATACTTCTGCTACCTTCAATAACTTTTTGGGCTACAGCAGGAGGTAAAATATTAATAGGCCAGCCTAAAATGGCAATTGCTAAAATGGGTTTACCCCCCATTGCATACACATCACTAATAGCATTTGCAGAAGCGATGCGGCCAAACTCATATGGGTCATCCACAATGGGCATAAAAAAATCAGTAGTTGATATCAGCGCCGAACCATCTCCCAAATCATATACTGCAGCATCGTCTTTACTATGATTGCCAACAATCAGTTTATTGTTATCCGGAGCCGCAAAATTACTTGTCAGGATTTCATCTAATATTTTAGGAGCAATCTTGCAACCACAACCTGCGCCATGAGAATACTGAGTAAGTTTAAAAGTCTTCAAGTCATTTTCCAAAGAATCCATTTTTGTCATTATCAGGAATATTTTTATTCTTTCTTTTTTCTTTGCAAAATAATGGCAGCATTCGATTTTAAATCTGCGCTAAAACGAACATCATACACAGCTTCTCCATCGTGCACTACAAGCAAACCAGTATTGGGAGGTATACTGCCCAGGTTTTCTGCATACATTACCAGCTTTATAGAATCTGGTGTTTCTTTAGTAATGTAAATTGTTTTGCTAACTGCTTTGGTTGACAATCCCTGTTTGGAAAAAATCACATCCCCATTCATTACCACACTTACAGTATCACCATCAACATAACCATTGTCGTATAAAGTTAGTACCAAACTGTCTGACTGATAATAAACAGATTGTGTTGTAGCAATAGATCTTTTATTAACATCGGCAGCCCCTTGCACTACTGATGGAGTAATTATTGGCTCAGGCTTTTTTTCAGGAACAACAGCGACAATTTCTTTCGGCTTTTCCTGAGCCAGCGGAGCTTTAACTACTAGCGGTGCAGGTTTTTCTATAACCGGCTTTGCTGCAACCGCGATTGTAGGCGCTGGTTTTACAACTACAGGTGGTGCTTTCTTTTCTTCTGGTGGTTTGGAAACTGCAATAACTGTTGCCGGCGGTTTTGGAGGTGCCGGCTTTTCTATAATTGGCTTTGCTGCAAACGCAATTGTTGGCGCAGGTTTTACCACGGGCGGCGGTGATATTTTATTTTCAACAGGCTTATTTATTGTATTAACAGTAGTTGCCCATTCAGGTGATGTAATTTTTGCCGGTTCAGTTTTTTTATCTACATCCTGGTTAATTAAAACGTCTGGAGTTAATGTATTTTCTATCTTGGGTACTGCTACAACTTCTTTCGGAACGATTTTTTTTAAAGGTTCGTTAAAAACTAACTGATCCGCCAATTTTATTTCGGTTAATCTTTTATACAATATAGTAGCCTTATAGTCATTTTTACGTTGTAGTTTAACACTACCTGTGGCAGATAAAAATCTTTTTGTCCGGTTGGTACTCCAGGTGCCTTTCAATGTCATGCTGGTATCATCAACCGTTAATGTTACCAACATTGTTTTTTTTATATTTTTAGGAGGAATAAAACTAAAAGAATTATCAATCAGGCTCACATCTTCAATAACTATTTGGTCATCTTTTCGGTCAATGGTAATATCTCTTATACCGGTTTCCATTTTGCCATTTTCTTCAAAAGAAATATGAGAATAACCAACCAGTCTTCCTTTTACTTCGCTGATAGAAATTTCGTAGGGCAAATACTTTTTAGTTGAATCAACGTACATTTCGCCTTTCCAAAGACCAGTAATATCCTGGGCAAAAAGTTGAACCGGAAAAAATAATACAATTAAAAATAATTTATTAAGTAATAGCTTTTTCATCAATCAGTTTTTGGGTATTGCTTTTTATATCGCCGTTTGCACAAATAATTTTGTTTAATAACGCAGACAAGTTTTCTCTGTTGTGCAAACCCTTTTCATAATATTTATCATAATAGGTTAGCAAAATACGAAAACATTCCCGATGGTTATTTTCGAGTAAATGGTTAATTGCCAGTTTTGTTTCCAGGCCGCCCAATCTTTTTTGAATGCGTATAATAGCATTTACTATATTGGATTTTTCAAATCTACCATACTCTTCTGTTAAATAGTTCAGCCTTTCTTCAAAAGGGATATCCAAAAACAATACAGGGCTTTTGCGCATTTGGTTCCAGAAACCAGTAGGAATATTTAATACCCCAATGCGCTGGCTTTCATCTTCAATAAAAGCATCTTCCAAATGAGAAGCCTCGGGTAATGCTGATAGTTCAACAAGCTTGTCTGCCAGTAAATTTTCAAACATTTCCTGGGTTGGTTGTGGTTTTTCTCCCAAAGCACCAAAGGCCGAGCCTTTATGATTAGCCAGCCCTTCAAGGTCTATGGTCTTATGGCCGGTACGTTGCAGTTCTTTTAATACCAATGTTTTTCCAGACCCTGTATATCCTCCCAAAACATTAAGATTATAAGGCTTATCAAATTGTGCCCTTACCCATTGGCGATATACTTTATATCCACCCGATAATGTGTAAACTTTAAACCCATACAAATCCAATAACCAGGCCACCCCTGCACTGCGCATTCCCCCACGCCAGCAATGCACTAAAATACAACGCTGAGTTTCAATAGCAGTAGCTTCCCTTAAGCCTCTTACTAAACTTTCTACTTCTTCCACCATGCTGCGCATTTTAACACCAAAATAATCCAGCCCAATTTTGATCGCTGTTTTTCTACCTTGTTGTTTGTAAGCGGTTCCCACCACTTTCCTTTCTTCGTCGGTAAATAATGGCAAACTGTGTGCGCCTTCAATATGTGCATGAACATATTCACCAGGGCTACGCACATCTAATATTGGGTTCAGCTTTGCAAGCTGCAAAAATTCTTCTATTCCTATTTTTTGTATAGCCATTGTATGCTGGCTAATGCGCCAATACACTAAGGTACAAAAAGAAAAAAGTTACTGGAAAATATACCTGCAAAAAAGCAAGTATATTTATCGGAATGATAAAAATTATAAAACATCTGCTGCCACTTTTTATAGTACAATTTTTCACCTGGCTTGCCTTGTTTTCCTTATGGATATATGCTACACCGGTAATTACACGATATATATTTAATACCACCGACGCAGAAAGTAAAGCATTTGAAAGTGGAACTATCTGGGTAGGTATTTGTTTTGCTTTTTATAGCACACTGGCAGCAACGCTGGGTTTTACCATTCCTCTTTTAACAAAACGGTTTAGTAAATATAAGTTACATGCAATGGCGTTATTGATAGGAAGTATTGGATTACTATTGATTTTTTTTATAAAAAATCAATACCTGCTTTTTATCTCTTTTGCATTTATTGGTATAGGCTGGAGCAGTATCAGCAATATTCCCTACAGCATTATTAGTGATATAGCACCTGAAACAAAAATGGCCACCTACTTTGCCGTATTTAATTTTTCGATTGTGATACCACAAATAACAGCGGCATTTTTATTAGGATTTTTAACCCGCCATTATTTTTCCGGAGAAACCAACTACACCATTCTTACAGGCGGAATATCCATGTTCATGGCAGGCTGCATTATGTTTTTTATAAAAGAAAAAAGCCACCCATTGCACTGCCCCCAAAAAGTTAGACACTAAATGGGGGCATTTTTATGTTTAAAAGAAACAAGTATGATTATGCATTTCGGCTTCAATGTGTAGAAGCTGCTTTAAGAGGGAAAGATTCCATTAAAGG
>JAYWAU010000246.1:0-4648 GCA_043782265.1 Ferruginibacter sp.
AACTCAAAAAATTATGAACGGCTCAATAGTACAAGTGTAGCAATGGTTCATTTATCAGCTATAAGAATTATGCTCAATCGTTTTTAAACAGATTCTAAGCGATCGATTGATTTTTATAAATATCCTCTAATCCTTAAACAGTATCACCAGTATTTTCAATGGGGAAGTGCTGCAAAATAAATTTACACAGAAGATTCTGATGGTAACAGTTGTAAATGATGCAGCTATACTACTGCATTGTCAGCTGGCAATTGAAAAATCTGTTAACGCTAAAGGAGGTTTTCAAATAAGTCTTTTTACGAGGTGGGGGAAGCTCCCAGCAAAGCCATCATGCCCATGCCAATTTCAATAGCATCTTCATCTATATTAAATGTGGGCGTATGCACCCCAATTGAAATACCTTTTGCTATATTGCCTACACCAAGCCTAAAGAAACAGCCGGGTATCCGGTGAGAATAATAAGCAAAATCTTCCGCCCCCATTCTTAGTTCTGTTTCTTCTATATTTTCGGCACCAAGGTAGGCTTCGGCTTTTTCCCGGGCGGCAGCACTTAATTTTTCATTGTTCAAAACGAACGGATAGCCTACATCAATTTTAATATCAATTTCAGCCCCCATACTATGTACCAGTTCGGTAGAAAGCTTAATGATAAGCTCATGTGCTTTAAAGCGCCATTCCTCATTCATAGCTCTGAAAGTACCCATCAGCTTAACTTCCGAAGGGATAACATTGGTTGTGTAACCGCCCTGAAAGGAAGTAATAGATAACACCGAAGGATTAAACGGATCATTATTGCGGCTAACAATTTGTTGAAGGGATACAATCAACTGTGATGCGATCAGGATTGTATCTGCCGTATTTTGTGGAGCCGCAGCATGGCCACCTTTTGCCCGAACGGTTATATAAATTTCATCAGCACTGGCCATTACCATACCCCCTCTAAAACTTAATTTACCTATCTGCAAACCGGTATGTACATGCAGTGCAAAAATACTTTGTGGTACCGGATTTTCCAGTACCCCTTCTTTGATCAATAAACTGGCTCCACCCGGATTTTTTTCTTCCCCAGGCTGAAAAATTAATTTTACTGTTCCTTCCCATTCGTCTTTTAAAGTATTTAAAATTTTTGCAGCACCCAACAAACAAGTTGTATGCACATCATGTCCGCAGGCATGCATAATGCCGGGGTTAACTGATTTGTAAGGCACATCATTTTCTTCCGTTATTGGCAGGGCATCCATATCGCCGCGTAAAGCCACCACTCTTTTATCAGGATTTTTACCTTTTATTAAACCAATAACACCGGTTGTAGCTTTTACTTCAAAAGGAATATTGAGGGTTGTTAATTGCTGTTGTATGTAAGCCGAAGTTTTAAACTCCTTATAACTTAATTCGGGGTGGGCATGCAGGTATCTCCGCACTTCAATCAATTCGGGGGCTAATTGTTTTGCCAAATCTTTTATCTGCTGCTGTAAAGGTTCACTCACGGTAAGTTCTTTGTATTTTAGAAAATTGACAATTTAAATAGTCAATAATAATGTATCTGGATGTTATTACTTTGCAACGTAAAATCAATGCAATAATTAATTATTGAGAGGATTGTCTTTATCTGGTTTTATTTCTATTATTTCTGCTGTTAAATAAATATTGTTGGTTACCATTTTGGTTCTGATAATTTCCTTTTTATATTTTTCTGCATCAGCTTGTTCTAAAAAATTACCAAACCTGATTTTAATGTAAGGGGGTTGAAAGCTCATGTATACTTTTTGCTCCGGAAAGCGCTGCAGCAGTTGGGCTCTTAAATTCATAGCAGCAGGGCGGTCACTGGTACTTAATAACATTAGCCTGTAACCTTTTGCTGAGCGTGGGCCCAGCGCATAGGTTTCGTTAAAAGCAGCTTCCTTTTTTGCAAGCACATCCAGGCGAATGTCTTTATACACGGTAATTTTACCTTCTGTAACACTATCTTTTACTTCAATAATTTGTGCCGCTGCAGCCAGCGCAAAAAATGTAGGTAACAATAAAGAAAATATTTTTTTCATGACTATCTATTGACAAAAACTGTTCCTGTTAATTTTGTTGTGCAGCTTCATTTACAATTTGTATACTGCTGCTGCAACCTAACCTGTTAGCACCGGCATCAATTAATTGTTTGGCAAAAGTATAGGTTTTTATGCCACCACTGGCTTTGATATGTATTTTATCCGCAAGGTGTTTACGCATTAGTTGCACTGCATGCACAGTAGCACCTTTTTCTGCATAACCGGTTGAGGTCTTCATGAAATCTACACCAGCAGCCCCATACAGATCGCAACAGGTAATAATTTCTTCGTCAGTTAACACGCCACTTTCGATAATTATTTTTATTACTTTCTGCTTACTTCTTACAATGGGTAAAATAGCATTGATCTCACTGGCTAAAAATTGCCAGTCGTTATTTTTAATAGCACTGATATTTATTACAAGGTCCAGTTCATCGGCCCCGTCAATAATGGCCAAAACAGTTTCTGCCACTTTTGCTTCTATGGCAGAATAGCCAAAAGGGAAGCCAATTACGGTAGCGGTTTTAAAAGTAGTGCCGTTTAGCAAGGCTACGGCTTTTTTTACAAAAAGCGGCGGCACACATACTGCTGCAAATTGATACTGTATGGCTTCTGCACAAATTTTTTCTACATCGGAAATGAGTGTAGTCGATTTTAAAACAGTATGGTCAATATAGTGAGCGATATTCATATGGTGCAAAATTACTGATTAGAGAGTAATATTTTTTTGCCCATATTGTTATTGATTCACAAAATAAAAAACTCAAACTGTCATTGCGATTGTTAGATTGTTTGAATTGAAAAGTAGAATACCAGCGAGGGCAAAAACTGGCTCCTTATTCTGGAAGAATGTTTTGATTCAGATGAAAAATATTGTTGGGGTCATACTTTTTCTTTACTTGCTGAAGGCGCATAAAATTAGAGCCAAACACTGATTTTGCATTGGCTCCGCCGGGAGTGCTCATATAATTAGCATAAACTCTCCCGCCTGCATAGGGCTCCAATCGTTCAAATATGCTGCTATTCCATTTCATGCACGCAGCAGCGTTCGCAGGTTCTTTCCATGTAAGCCAATAGGTAAGATGTGCTGCGCCTGGTTTACGAAGTTCGAAAGCGGTGGCATCAGATGAAACACGGCACACCTCGCCATGCATATAGTGGCTAAAATCAAAAAACACTTTGCCTGATTGCGGAGGCTGGCTAACGCATTCCACAACAAAGTCTATTACTTCATCTGACATTCGCTCAATATATGAGCCTTTGTTTGAAACATAGGGGTCTGTACCCAAATCACCACCTGGCTCCATTGCATATACTTCAGAAAATAGTCTTCTTTTTAATGAATCTCTTTCGGGCTTAGCAAACTTTCTAAACTGGTTGAGAAGAGATTCACCACTATTCAAGTCACCAAAATAAACAAACTCTACCCAGCATTCATTACTTGTTAAATAACAGTCTGCCTGAAGTTCATCCGGTGCATTGCTCATGAATTCGTTAAAAAACTTTAAGATGGAACGAGCCTTACTGATTGGATAAACAAAACTGCCTCCAAGAATTTCATTCACCGGGTGCAATTGGTATTCAAAAGAAGTGGCAATACCAAAATTACCACCGCCGCCCCGTATAGCCCAGAACAGGTTATCATTAACTTTTGTATCCGTATGGAGTGCTTTAAAATCCGCCGTTACAATACGGGCATGTAAAAGGTTATCGCAGGTTGCACCGTATTTGCCTGAAAGCCAGCCCAATCCTCCACCTAATACAAGTCCCGAACCCACACTTCCACATTCACCCATTACAGGCGCAAGACCATAAACCGCTGTAGCATTAAGAATTTCTGCGGCTGTTGCACCAGCAGCTACAATGGCTGTTTTTTTATCAGTGTTTATAGTTACTCTCTTCATTTGCGAAAGGTCAACCACCATTCCATTTTCTACTGTTCCCCATCCCATGTTACTATGATTACCCGAACGCACCGCTATTTCCAATTGATGCTGTTGGGCGAATTCCAGCGATTTTAAAACATCAAGTTCATCTTTGCAAATGGCGATAAGAGAAGGATGCCTGTCCAAATCCGGGTTTACATAACCTGCCAGTCGTTTAAGTTCGTATTGAGCATCGTTCGGCACAATGATTTGCCCACCGAAATTCTTTCTAAACTTATTGATGGCATCCTTATCAAGTACAGAAGAAGGCGATTTTGAACTTTGTCTGCAGGAATACAGAAAAGGCAACAGGGCCGTTGTTATCGCAGTCTGTTTGATAAAATCTCGGCGTGTTTTTATTCTTGGCATGATACTCTTCTATTATTCCAGTTAAACAATGAACAGATTCATATTCCCTTTGCACAAAATATTTATATTTACGCAAGTTGTCTAAGTATTAAATGTTTTGCAAACGAATATAAGTATTTATCGTCGGCTAATTTATCTCTAAAAATTTTCAGGCCAGAAATTAAGAAATGAGAATCCTCTGAAAAACTAACCGGAAATAATTTACATCGTAACCAAGTTATAACCTTTGCAAATGACCTGGTTAAAACATATCTGTACCGCTTGTATAAAAATATACCATAAGCAGCAGCATAAATTCCTACTGCCGATTTT
>JAYWAU010000247.1:0-4612 GCA_043782265.1 Ferruginibacter sp.
ATGTGGAATCTTCAAAAAAAGCAACGAACTTCTCTTGCGATGAGAAGGAGGTTTAATTGATAAATTATTTTTAAATAACCCTAATAATTTTTTCAGAATTTATTTAGCATGGCAAAAGCCATGCTTTTTTATTTAACCCTTTTAGTAAGACAGACCAAACTTAATTTACAACCCACTTTAAAAAACTTACTACAAACAAAACAGCGCCGAATTTTGTAATGATAAATAAATTAGATTTTATATTTACAGTGTATGATACAAGCCTACAATTTTATAGCATCGTGGCAATTGTTTCCCGAAAAGGGAACGTACGAATTTGGTAATCGTCCTAAATCGGGCATTTATAAAATTGCAGCTACCGAAAACAAAAAAGAGATCACTATCAATATAAACTGGGTTACACTTGAGAACCAGGCTTTCGCCTCTTTTTACACATTAAGCGCAGAGAATGAAATTTTTCCTTTTGAAGAAAAAGAACTGGCAGAATTTACCAAAACAAATTTTATTGATGCGCTGAATTTTGAAGTTGAGTTTATTAAGAGCGACCTGGTAGTTTTAAAAGTAGTGAATGAATTATTACCAAATGGGTACTTAAAAATAACGCAGCAAGGGAAATCTGCAGACGGCAACACATACACCAATATCGAGATTTATCATAAGCAATTAAGCGTTATGCCATATTCTACTTCTGTAAGCGGTGCTGTTATAAAAGCTACTGAAGAAGGTGTAATTCGGCATAAAGCACTAACTGCAATGGAAGAGCAAACCAATATGCAACTTAACCAAATACGCAAACAAATTGAATTGCTTGCCATACAGGCTCAGGAAATACAGATGCGCAAAGAATTAAGTATGATTATTTACAATGCCAAACTAAGCTTTGTACCGGTTATAGGCCACACATACTATCTTTATCAAAAGGCTGATGACACCCATACACTTTCTCTTATCAGCGCTAAAGAATATGGCGGCGGTTCGGGACCTTATAAAAAATTCATTGCTCCGGTAAAACTGCTGGCAGATCATACCTGGGTAGAGGTTTAATTAATTGAGAAAGATTATTCACTTTCATTGCCCATGGCAGCCTGTTTCATTTTATGAGTAGTTTCATGACCAAGGTATTTTTCAATCCACTTTTCTACAAAATAAATCAGGGGCGTTAAAATAATTGCCATTGTAAATTTATAAGTATAGTTTACCAAACAGATTGCCAACACCAATTGCCAGGTCCATCCTTTCCCAATTTTAAATGCAATAAACAATACTATAAAACTATCAACCAGTTGGGAAATTAATGTAGACCCTGTAGCTCTTAGCCACATCTTCTTTTCTCCTGTGTATTTTTTTATTTTATGAAACACAGTTACATCTACTATTTGGCTAACTAAAAAAGCCACCAGGCTACCTAAAATAATCCACATACCCTGTCCAAAAATCCCGTTGAATGCTTTGTTCATATCAGGTATACCATCCTGTACACCGGAGCCATACCAAAAATCTGCCGGAGGAACCCCCATTGCAAAATAAAACATAACAAATGCATAAGTAATTAAGGCAACTGCTGTATAGGATATTCTCCTTACGGCTTTTGGCCCATAAAATTCATTCACTATATCTGTCATCACAAATTCAAGCGGCCACAGTAATACTCCACAGGTAAGATTAAATGACAATGCTTTTTGGCCAAACAAAGTAAAGCTGGAAGGCACTAATCCAAACAATTTTTCAAGTGAAAAAATTTTACCTCCAATACATTCCGCAATAAGGGCATTGGCTACAAAAAAAGCTGTGAAAATCACAAACAGTTTAGTAGGCTTGTCTTTTAGTATGTTTTGTATCATTTAAAAATTGCTAAAGAAGAAATAATAAATCTGTACAATGAGAAATAGAAAGTTAGTCCACATTAACCATTTTGCAATAAGTTGTTGTGTTTTTGTTATAAACAAGCCTAACATAAAAATGTTGAAAATTAAGTTTATAAAAATTGCTCCATAACCAAGTATCACCAGCGTACTTTCTAAAGGTTGTATTTGTATAGCGCCATTAAAATTGCCCTCTTTCTTATGCGCATTTTCGTACAAACGTAAAATTACAGCCATAATAAAACTACAGTTGCAAATAAAAACTACTCTTGCAAAAAATCTCATGTTAACTGTTTTACTTTATTCCGGCAATGTCAACCCTGTTTACCTGTAAGCATTGGCACAAAAGAAAAATTTTGAAATGCCTCTTCGGTAGTACCTCCTTCCTCATTTTTAGTTATCCGTAACATACGTTGGTGTTCACCTTCATTTAGCGGTATTACCATTTTGCCTCCTGCTTTTAATTGTTCAATTAATTTGGGCGGTATAAAAGGTGCTGCAGCAGTTATGATCACTTTATCAAAAGGAGCAAAAGTGGGTAACCCTTCGTATCCATCACCAAAGAAAAATTTAAGGTTGGGATATGTTGTTTTAAAAATGTAATTCCTTGTTTTTTCGAACAATACCTTTTGCCGTTCAATGGTGAATACTTTTGCGCCCATTTCGGCCAGTACTGTTGCCTGGTAAATACTTCCGGTACCAATCTCTAAAATCTTATCAAAAGGTTTTACCTGTAATAGTTGAGTTTGGTAGGCTACTGTGTATGGCTGTGAGATTGTCTGCCCTTCGCTGATGGGAAATGCCCTGTCTTCATAAGCTATTTCATCAAAGGCGCTATCTAAAAAAAAGTGACGTGGAATATTATCCATGGCAGCCAGCACGTTACCATCTGTTATGCCTTTATCTTTTAAAACATCCATCAATTTTTTTCGCAAGCCTTTATGCCGGTATGTGTCTTTGTATTTTCTCATAGCTGATTAACTGCCACGAATTACACCAATTTTTAGCAATAAAACAAAAAAGTTAATTGGTAAAAATTACAGTGCATTACTTTCCTTACTAAATCAAAAATGCAGGAATTTATTCCGGCATTCATTTTAATTAAATAGCGAACGTATCGAAATCAATTATTTCAATTTCATATCGCTCATAATTCTTGCAATCTTTTCATCAAGTAATTTATCTGCAGCTTCAAATCCCTCAGCGTTAGCCAGTTTTGAATTCACACTAAAATAAAATTTGATCTTTGGTTCTGTACCACTTGGCCTGGCTGATATCTTAGTGCCATCATTTAATAAAAATTGCAGCACATTACTTTTTGGTAAGTTGATAGGATAGCTTTCGCCGGTTTGTAAATTTTTACCTACCTGCAATTCATAATCTAATAAAGCTGCAACAGCAACGCCATCAATTGCTTTAGGAGGGTTGCTTCTGTACCCCTCCATCATATCGGCAATTTCTTTTGCACCATTCATTCCTTTTTTGGTGATGCTTACCAGGTTTTCTTTATACAAACCATTCTGCACATACAGGTCAATAAGCTTGGCATATAAACTACGGCCTTTGTTTTTTTCGTAGGCTGCCATTTCGCAAAGTAATGCTACAGCACTGATAGCATCCTTATCTCTTACTTCATCTCCCACCATTAAACCAAAACTTTCTTCTCCTCCAATAATGTAATTTTCTTTGCCCTCTTTTTCTTTTATCAAGGCTGCTATCCATTTAAAACCAGTGAGCACATTGTAGCAGGCAATATTGCTTTCTTTGGCAATTACATCAATCATGTCGGTAGTAACTACCGTTTTAACTACCATATCATTGGGGCGTGAAATACCTTTTGTTTTTCTTGCCTCTATCATGTAATTAAATGCCAGTACTGCCGTTTGGTTACCATTTACTAAAACCCATTCGCTTTTTGTATTTTTAACACCAATGCCTACACGATCGCTATCCGGATCCGTACCCAACAAAATATCTGCATCCAGCTTTTTTGCTTTTTCAAGCCCAATGCTCATTGCCTCTTTCTCTTCAGGATTAGGATATACCACCGTTGGAAAATTACCATCTGGTGAACTTTGTTCTTCCACTATATGCACATTATCAAACCCAAATTTTGCCAATACCTGTGGTACCAGCGTAATGCCCGTTCCATGTATAGGGGTGTAAACAATTTTAAGGTCGTGCTGTGCAGCACATACATCCGGATAAACACTTAAACCCTTTACCATGGAGAGATACAACTCATCCATATCTTTACCAATAATGGTAATATTAGCTTCACCACCGGTCCATTTTACATCATCTACGGAAGCTATTTTATCTACTTCAATAATTACATTTTCATCATGCGGTGTTACCATTTGAGCTCCATCATCCCAGTAAGCCTTGTACCCATTATATTCTTTAGGATTGTGCGATGCAGTACAAACTACCCCGCCCTGGCAACCCAGGTTTCGGATAGCATAACTAAGTTCAGGCGTTGGACGCAATGCTTCAAACAAAAAAACTTTTATACCATTGGCCGCAAAAACATTCGCCGTAGTTTCTGCAAAAAACCGGCTGTTATTTCTGCAATCATGCGCTATTGCCACTTTAACTTCGCCCGCAAAACATTTTTTTAAATAGTTGGCATACCCTTGCGTTGCCATGCCCACCGTATATTTGTTCATGCGATTTGTACCTATGCCCATCAGGCCTCTTAATCCACCAGTACCAAATTCAAGGTTTTTATAAAAGGCATCCGCCAGTTC
>JAYWAU010000248.1:0-4607 GCA_043782265.1 Ferruginibacter sp.
TAAAACGTATTATGGACGAGGGTACTTACCGTAAAGCAACTACCTGTTTTCCTTCTACCACCGGGCCTGCATATCTTCCATTTCTAACAGGGCATTTTCCAGGTACAATGGGCATAACTGGTATCCGTTGGTTCGATAAGAAAGAATTTAAAAGAACCAGGTGGAGTACAAAAGCCATGCGGTCTTATTGCGGCCCTGAAGCCGGTTTTTTTAATACCGATATGCCGGTTGATAAACCAACACTATTTGAATTAATGGGCAAATCGTATAACCTCTATAATATGATTACCCGTAATATTCCCGATGAATATGACCTGGGTAAAAAGGGCAAGGGGCTACTTTATACCCGGGCACATTTTTTTAAAAGGCATCATCCCGTAGACCTTCAGGGCCACGAAAGAATTATGCAAATGCTGTATGCCGGCAATGATTTTGATTTTTTATTTGCTGTTTTTCCAAGTGTTGACTGGGATTCGCACTATCATCATATAAGTGACGAAAGAACAATAGCTGCTTACAAAATTGCAGATAACAGTTTAGGAGAAGTAAGGGCATACCTGGAAAAAAAAGGCTGGTGGAAGGATACCTTATTTGTGCTTACATCCGACCATGGACTAACGCCTACCCACACTCATCTTGACCTGGGCGACTGGATGACAGCGCATGATTTAAAGTCAGTGTATTACCCGGTAATATGGAAAAGCAATCCCAAATCGGCCGTTTTTATTTCGGGTAATTCTTTCGGTAGTATTCATTTGCTCAATCACGAAGGCGATCATGTACTTACAGAAAGCGGCATACTAACCTGCATGGGAGCAGAGCGTTTAAATGCATTGGTAAATGAAGCTGCTGTTGATTTTGCTGTTTACAGGGCCGATAAAAAAAATGCATTCATCGTTCATAATAGCAGCGGTCAGGCCAGTGTGGAATATAACAATGGCTCCTTTATTTATAAACCAATAACCGGCGATCCGCTGCAATTAAAAATTGACATAAACGTGCAAGGGCACCGGGCTGCATTGGAAACCACTTTTGAAAGTGAATATCCTGATTCATTGTTTCAGATATACCAGCTTTTTCAAAGTGACAAGGCAGGCGATATAGTAATCAGCGCCAAAGTAGGGTATGACCTGAGAGACTTTTGGGAGTATCCTGAGCACAAAGGCTCTCATGGTTCCCTGCACAGATCGCACATGCATGTTCCATTAATTTATAATCAAAAAAACTGGCATTCTCATCCGGCAAGAACTGCAGATCTTTTTAACAGCATTCTAAAATGGAAGGATATTATACCTTCATTAAGTGAAGGAGAAAGTTTATTTTAAAAAATAAGTATTGCCAAACTAACAACACACATACATGCAAACAGAAAAGCAAATAATTAAAGAAGGAGAGCAGGCAGTGGAAGCTGTGTTTAATAAAAAATTAATTATAAAGGGCAGTGTTTGGTTTGCCTTAATAACTATCTGTACGATTGCCGGTATTTTTTTTTATAATAATACCGGTAATACAGTAAAAGCCTTATCGAATATTTCTTACCGGTATATCCTGATTTGTTTTTTAATGCTCTTTATTGATTTAATGCTCGGAAGCTGGCGCAACCATATCTATATCCGCAAATTACATCCGGAGGTATCGCACTGGGTAAGTTTTAGGGCAAATGTGGCCAATATGTTTATGGGGGCTGTTACCCCGGCGCATGGAGGTGCAGGGCCTGCACAAATATTTGTGTACACCAGTAACGGGGTAAGTTTTTTAAATGCATTCACCATCGCATTAATCAATATGGGGGCCACATTAATCTTTATGCCCATTGCAGGTTTTATTGCTATTTTATTAATGGATACCGGTGCTGTAAGCAGTATTGTTCCTACAATGCTTAAATACGGGTTTACCTTTTTTCTTTTATTTTTAGGGGCATTCTTGCTTGCTTTTTGGAGGCCTTTATGGATAGGTTTTTTAATAAAAAAAATAGCAAATGGACTTTCGTTTTTGTTTCCAAATAAAAAGCAAAAATTTGCTGACTGGGCAGAAATTTCATTTTCAAATATTTTAAAGTACCAGCAAACATGTACTGTAATTTTAAAACAACACCCGTATTTGTTTCCTTTAAGTTTGCTTATAACCACTGTTTTGTATCTTAATAAATACTGTTTACAATACTTAATCTTATTAGGGTTAGGCGTAAATGCAAATCTTATCCAGGTAATTTCTATCCAGGTATTGATACAATTTATGATCTACTTTGCGCCAAGCCCTGGTGGTAGCGGTTTTGCCGAAGTGAGCATATCTGTATTGTTTGGCAAAATTGTGCCGATTGCGTTAATCCCCATATTCACACTGCTTCAACGTTCTTTTTTACTCTTTTTTCCAGCTTTGATTGGCGCCTGGGTAATAATAAATTTGTTAAGAAAACAGGCACAAAAAGTTACCTATTCTTCGTAATAAGTAACTGCTGTTGATAGTTAGTACAATTCATTTTGTAGAATTAATTCTATCACTTGACTTTTTTTTAAATCTTTTTTTCATTTGTTTATTTTAGCCTTCATTTTAATTTTCGTTCGAAAGGTTGAAGACCTTTAAGTCTGCGACAATTTGAAATACACCTGCCAATTGCCTACACTATTGTAAAATGCAATACATTAGCAAAACATAACAATACCTTATGCCAATAAGCTGGAACGAAATAAAAAGCAGGGCTGTTGCTTTTAGCAAAGAATGGGAAAACACAGAACGGGAAGAAGCTGATGCCAAAGAATTTTTAATTGAGTTTTTAAATGTATTTGGGATTACCAAAAGAAGGGTGGCCACGTTTGAGCACAAGGTTAAAAAACTAAATGCCGCAGATGGCTACATTGATTTGCTTTGGAGCGGTATGTTATTGGTTGAAATGAAAAGCAAAGGCAAAGACCTTGAAAAAGCCTACCAGCAGGCAAAAGACTATTGCCACGGATTAAAAGAACATGAGTAGCCCAAACTCATTATGGTGTGCGACTTCCAGAATTTTATTGTGTACAATGAGGAAGGAGAAAAAACAAATTTTACATTGCCAGAACTGATACAACAGATACAATTGTTTGCACCGCTGGCTGGGTATCAAAAAAGAATTTACAAAGAGCAGGACCCCGTAAATATTCAGGCAGCAGAACGCATGGGTAAACTGCACGACAAATTAAAAGCTATTGGTTACGACGGGCATAGTTTGGAATTGTATTTGGTGCGGTTGCTCTTTTGCTTGTTTGCAGATGATACGGGCATATTTGATAAAAGCATTTTTCAACAATGGATAGAAGACAAAACTAAAGAAGATGGCAGTGACCTTGCCGCCAATATTGCACAGTTTTTTCAGATATTAAATACGCCTGATGATAAACGCCTTCGGGTGCTTGATGAAGCCCTTGCAGCCTTTCCGTACATAAACGGAAAACTGTTTGAAGAAAATTTACCCGTAGCTGCGTTCGATAGCCAGATGCGGAGCCTGTTGCTGGATTGTTGTGCTTTGGACTGGAGTAAAATATCACCGGCTATTTTTGGGTCCCTGTTTCAAAGTGTGATGGATGAAAAAGCACGGAGAAATCTGGGTGCTCATTACACCAGTGAAAAAAATATTTTAAAACTGATAAAACCATTGTTTTTAGATGAGCTGTACACGGAATACAACAGTACAAAAAATGACAAGAAGAAGTTGCAGAAGCTGCATGAAAAAATAAGCAAACTGCGTTTTTTAGACCCTGCCTGTGGTTGCGGCAACTTTTTAATTATTGCCTACCGGGAGTTGCGTTTGCTGGAACTGGAAATTGTTGGCCAGTTATTAAAAGGGCAGCAGGTAACAAGTATTAACGATTATTTTTTAATTGATGTAGACCAGTTTTATGGTATTGAATACGAGGAGTTCCCCAGCCAGATTGCACCCGTTGCCATGTGGCTGATGGATCACCAGTTGAATGGGTTGGCCAGTCTACAGTTTGGAGAATATTACAAACGCATACCGCTAAAGAAAAGTGCTACGATTGTGCATGGCAATGCATTGCGAACAGATTGGCAAAGTTTAATAAACCCCATGCCATGGGAGAAATACAGCACCCGCTATCATTACATTTTAGGGAACCCGCCTTTCTTAGGAAAGCAATATCAAAATGAGGAACAGAAAGCTGATATGGCAAAAGTATTTCATAAAGTAAATGCTGCGGGAGTGTTAGATTACGTAACTGCCTGGTATTTAAAAGCAGCAATTTATCTACAGCAAAATCAAATTGAGGAAAAAGATTTACCAAAAACAAAATGTGCTTTTGTGAGTACGAATTCAATTTCCCAAGGTGAACAAGTTGCCATTTTATGGAATGAATTATTTAATAAATACAAAATAAAAATTCACTTTGCGCATAGAACTTTTAAATGGGGAAATGAGGCTAAAGCAAATGCTGCTGTACATGTTGCAATTATTGGTTTTTCTAACTTTGATACTAATGAGAAATCAATTTATGATTATGATGACATTAAAGGTGAACCCCATGAAATTAAAGTAAAAAATATAAACCCTTATTTAGTTGATGCGAATGATTTACTAATTACTTCTAGAAAAAAAACAATTTGCGATGTTCAACCAA
>JAYWAU010000249.1:0-4603 GCA_043782265.1 Ferruginibacter sp.
GAGTTATAATTTTCTTTGGTCATACCCTCCACTATTGGATATGAATACACACCTACATTTGCAACAAAGGCTGTTTTTTTATCTTCACTTAATGCAAGGCCAAATGGCTGACGACCTGCAGGAATAGAAGCTGTAATTTTCTTATTGGCAATATCGTATCGTACCAGGCGAAAATTTCCTCTGTCTAATATCAGTAATTCGTTGTTGGTTTCATTTAACAATAAGTCAGAAGTAAAGCTATCGTCGAAACCTATTCCATTCACTTTCCCATTCAAAGAAATAGAATCAATACGTTGCAATTTATCAATATCATATACAATCACTGCTCCATTATCACCTCCACTTAAATAAACTGTTTTTGAATCGGCTGCAAACGCTACACCTAGAAAAGAGCCTTGTGGTAAAGCTGTTGGAATGATATTATTTTTGGCTGAATCGTTTGCGAAGGGACTGCTGTTTAATGGCTCATGCGTAAGGGGTGAATTTATTTTGTTTTCATATCCCGGAACTCTTGTATCATGTAAAGTTACCAGGTCGATAATTGTAAATACTCCATTGTGCAGCGTTACCGCCTTTTTACCATCTGGAGAAACAGCCATACCAAATGGATCGTTGGTAATTCGTATTAAACTCCCGGCTGGTGTAAGATACCGCCCACTGGGTAATACTGAAATACCTGCAGCATCTATTTTACAATATTGGCTACTGCCAGGTACAGAAAGTACATTAACTTTTTTTTGTTGAGCTTGCAAATTAGCTACTAATAATATGGCTACTGAAATACATGTTACTATTTGTCTGATGATGAATTGCAAGGGATTGATTTTAATATAAATAATTAAAACAAAGACTAAAGCGAAACCACTATGAGTTTCGCTTTAGTTATTCAAGAATTTTACGGAAGACTAAACACCTTCTTAAGAATAATATATTTTACTTAACTAACCATATATCCTGGTTGATGTCATCTCCGGCTCCACCAAACTGGCTTGTTATCGCCGCACTTACATTGGTGCCATTTACAGATAATTCATTATTAGGGTATTGGAACCTTCTTGGAATTTTACCGCCATTTCCTGTACCTGCGCCAGTATTAAATACGGGCACTCCTGTTCTGCGCCATTGGTAATACCCTTGTAAGCCTGAATTACGTGCATAAGCCAGGTATTTCTGCGTTAAAATCTGTGTTAAACCATCAGCATTGTTGCCTTTGTATTTTACTGCCAGTTGATTAAAGTAAGTAGTAAAACTAAATGGAACTGTATAAGTAAGGTTACCGGTTCCATCTGCCTTACGAAGTGTTACTACATTATCGCCATCTTTAATGCCATAAAAATTAAACATTGCTTTTACCCCATTTGTATACCATGTTTCTGCATTGCCTGTTGTCCATCCTCTATTAATAGCTTCTGCTACACTAAAACAAACTTCTGCATAGCTTACTATAAAAGTTGGCTCGCCCGTAAGGCCTGAATAGTAATGATTGTAATTGTAAAGCGACAGTCTGCCTGCACCAGATTCTGTTGCAAGGAAACTCAGATCGGAACCCAATGGTGCACCCACGTAAGATTTAAAATCGGTATCCGTAAATCCTAAACCTCGGGCAGGTTCTGCCACTACCATTGCACGCAAATCATTTAAAGAACTTAGTGTATTTAAAAAAGTTGAACCCAGATTTAAACGGCCGGCATTATTACCATAGTTAGTAGTATTATCAGGATAATAATTAAATTTATCATTGTACACATATTGCAGGTTATCGCTATTGCTGCCAAAGATTGGATACTTTGTTGGATTACTAACGATATCATTGAATTGCCCCTTTACGTTAAGATCAGCCTCCCCGGTTTTTTTGCTTAATTCAATAAGCACTCTTAACCTGTAGCTGTTCACCGCTTTCTGCCAGTTAACCAATGCAGCACGGGCACTACTTGAATTGTCACTTGGGTTATAATAAAAGTCACCTGAAAATTCCTTAAACCCATTCGCTAAAAGGCCTGTCAAAATGATATTGGAAGAATCAAGCCAAATAAGCGATTGTTTGAATACATCTTTCTGCGCATCATATTTAGGTGCAATATTATTGATACCCTGTAAAGCTTCGCTCATTGGCACATCGCCCACTTTTTCACTCATATTAACAAAGAAAAAGCTTCTGAAAAATAAGCCTAACGCATGATATGGGTTATCGTTGGTTCCTGCTAGTTTGCTTGCGACCGCTTCCATTGCTACCACATTATTTAAAGTAGCAAAATTAAACCCGGCACTGCCATTCCAGTATTTATTGTCGCCGTAATAGGTATAGTTTGAGGCAATATACTGGCCTGCTTTATCCTCGTAGTCACCAGGATATACAACAATATCATTCAATACTGCTCTTAAAATAACCCCCGGAGGAACCGACAACGGTAGGTTATGATTGATTGAATTTTCCTCGAACTTCTTGCTACAACCAGTAAATATTACAAGGGCAGTAAGTGCAAGGGTTATTTTATATTTAATCGATTTCATACAAATAGTTTTTATTGATATATTATGTTTTAGAAAATCACGTTAATGTTAAAGCCATAACTTCTTGTTGTTGGTGTTTGCAAGTTATACTCCCTTCTGATGCTGTTAAACTGGTCACGTCCAGGATATTGATCAACATCAATGTCTTTAAATGCTGAAGGGAAAAAGTACAACAGGTTTCTACCCACCAAAGAAATATCAACCTTACTAATACCGGATTTCCCAAATAGCTTACTTGGTAGTGAATAGCTAATTACCAATTCTCGCAATTTTGCATAGGTTTTGTTAACCATGGTGTGCTGCGGATCATTGAAGAAACTGCTTACATAATCCTGAATCCAGAAAGTAGCCGTTTTGTTTTGTGCATAAGAAAGTGTTTTGCCATTTGTAATAACACCTGTTACTGGATCGTAATTGATAAGGCCGCTTCCACCAACTACCTGCACACCATCACTACTTAAAATAGGTAATCCGCTGGCATCAACTGCGCCTGCATAACCTGCATCGCCCCAATGATTAGATTCGTATAGACGGGCTTCCCCAATTTTACCGCTATTTGTATTTGCTCCACGACCTCCTTCAGTTAACTTGCGTAACACGCGGTCCTGTACTTTTCCACCCACCATTCCATCAAACTGAAATGCAATACTGAAAGATTTGTAAGAAAATTTATTGTGGATACCCCAACTCCAATCAGGATCTGCATGACCAAGGTATTGTCTCTTTGGAAGATAAATCGGAAAACCGCTTTCATCATGAATCACTTTACCATCTGGTGTCATCGCTTCAAAATCTCCGAATAATTGGTCTACCCTATCTCCAATATGATATGGATATCCTGTACCATTACCGGCTTCTGTTGCTCCACCTGCAAATTTATAAAACACTTCTTTGTAGGTAGCCCAGTTTATCATTACATCCCAGCGGAAATCTTTTTTCTGGATTGGAGTACCTGTTAAAGATAGTTCAGCACCAGTTCTTTTTGTAGTTAAACCTGTTGTAACAAAGTAACCTAAACCACTTGCTTCTGAAATGGACTGGTTGCTGATTTGCGGGCCATCCTTGTATTGAAAATAAGAAGCACTTAATCCCAGGCGGTTTTGTAAAAAGCGAATGTCAATACCAGCTTCAATGTTACTTCTTGAAGAAGGTGTGATACCCGGATTAATTGCATAATTAGGAGCATAAGCACCAGTTTGATTATTATAAACAGGTGATGTAGCAAATGGAGGTTGCTGCAAATTATAAGAAGGACCATCATATGGTGTGTAGTAACCGTTTCCGTAACCTACGGGGCTACCTGTTCCTAGGTCCTGGAATGCTGCACCAGCGAACGCCCTTGTTCCACCATCTTTCACATTGGTAAACCCGCCTCTTACCTTAAGGAAAGTTATTGCCTTCGGAAGCGTAATATAATCTGAGATTACCGAACTCAATGTTACAGATGGATAGAAATAAGCATTTTTTCCTACAGGCAAGGCAGATGTTTTATCCAAACGGCCTGTTGTGGCGATGGTGAAATACTTTTTATAAGTAAGATCCAATGAGTAATAAGCACTCATTGATAACAAATCAGCCCCAAAAGAATAAGCCCGAATCGGTTTAACTGAGTTTAAGAAAGTGTACACATTTGGTACAATCAGCTGATCTGTGCTAACATAACTCGAAGCATATTTCATATTACGTACAGAACCTCCCCCAAAGGCACTTAAAGAAAATCCTGAATTTGCAATATTGTCTTTATTAAATCTTAGCAATAACTCAGTATTGTTTTCCCACAGGTCCCTGCGATCTTCCCTGTAGTTACCATGGTTATGCTCATCTCCATAAGGGTGGGCAGAAAATGGTTCCTTTTCAGCTCTTAAAACATTATAGGTGGTTACGTTTGAGCGAAGCATTACATCCAGGTCTTTATTAAACTTGTATGTGAAAGCGAGCCATCCGTACAAATCATTTTTATGATGAGACCTTAGCCATTCGTAACTCTGGAAATAAGGATTGTGGTAACGCTTATATTCAACAAAATTAGATTGAATACCCTCTTTACCTGGCTGCCAGTAATTGATAATATTGGGATCTCTTACATTCCAGT
>JAYWAU010000250.1:0-4594 GCA_043782265.1 Ferruginibacter sp.
AGCAAGGGTAATTTGCAAACGGGTACACAAACTTTTAATGCAACTGCTACCTTAGGTGCTTATACTTTAATTGGTAATCCTTATGCCTCACCGGTTAATTTAGATTTGGTAACCCGAACTAACCTGGAAAATCTTTACTATGTTTGGGATCCCAAACTTAGTTCAGTTGGTGGGTATGTATTAATAACGGGTCCGGCACCATATACTTTTACACCTAATGGTAGCCCCGGTGCTCCCACACAGCATATTCAATCAAGCGAGGCATTTTTTGTACGTACTTCAACAACTAATCCTGCCTCTATTGTATTTAATGAATCAAATAAATCTTCTAGTAATAACCTTAGTATGTTCAGGCCAATGAGCCCGGCTCCATCGCAATCATTAAGAACTAATTTATACTTGCTAAATGCCGATGGCACCAGGCATATGGCAGATGGTAACTTAGCACAGTTTGATGATAGTTATAACCCCGGCGTAGATTTACAGGATGCCTTAAAATTTGGTAATGTAAATGAAACATTTGGTTTGTTAAGTGGCACCACTGCCTTAGCCCTCGACAGAAGGCCGCCATTGGCAAATATGGATACAGTGTTCTTTAGTTTTGCTAAAGCAAGGAAATTAAAATACCAGTTTGAACTTACCACAGAACTGCTGGAAAGGGATAACCTTGCTGGTTTTGTAGAAGATAAATTTCTACACAAGCTATCGCCGTTGAATATGAATGGAACTAATAAATTAGATTTTGAAGTTACTGCAGATGCAGCTTCTGCCGCCATAGACCGTTTTAGGGTAGTGTTTAAACCTTCGGTTGTTTATACCAAATTAACTGCATCGGTATTGAGCAGCGACAGTGGTGTTGAATGGAGTGTTGCAAGTGAGTTAGATATAAAAGCCTATGACGTGGAGCGTTCAACCGATGGCATTAATTTTACCAAAATGGGCACGGTAACTTCAGCCGGTAACAGCACCACAGCGGTTACGTATACATGGCTGGATAAATCACCTGCACTTGGCCATTATTACTACAGAATTCGCAGTGTTAGTAACAGCAATGTTGTGGGGCATAGCAATATAGCCAAAGTAAAAATCAACAAGAGTACACCTGCCATTTATGTGTTCCCTAACCCGGTAACAGAAAATATACTTCAGTTGCAAATGAATAGTATGCCGCAGGGTGTGTATGGAGTAAGGTTAATGAACAGTCTTGGACAGGCAGTAGTAACCAACAGAATCAGCCACACTGCCGGCACTGCTACGGAAACAATTAGGCCAGCACGCAAACTGATTGCAGGCGTGTATGAATTGCAGGTAACGGCACCGGATAAAAAAATAACGATGGTAAAAGTAATTGTGCATTAAGATTATCTATACGTCCATAAAAACAGTCCCCGGTTCATTGTTGAGCCGGGGATTTATTTTTTTATTCACAGCCTTGATTTTTTTTGTTTCCCCGCTAGCTATCGGGGAAAATGATGTTTAATACAAAGGAGTAAAGACTTTACGAATTAAATGCCTGAGCCCATTTTTTATTCAACTAACTACATTGTCACCGGGGTACGTTTTTAAAATAACAAACCTTAACGAAGTCGGAAATATTGAGTATAACGCAGGCGATTTTATAAGGTAAGTTTATTAAAATTAATTATCCCAATTTGGGCAACTTTTCTAATCTTTGATAAAACTGAAAATTGAGCATTATTGTAAAGAAAACAGAAGGAGACTTTTGTAAAATTCATCCTGATAGTAAACAACAACTTAAATTCTGGTATCAGAAAACTTCAAAAGTTGCGTGGGAAGGGCCCCGGCAAATAAGGTCTGCATATCCAAGTGCAAGTTTCTTAGCAGATAATCGAGTTGTTTTCAACATCAAAGGAAATCATTATACAATGCCGCTAAGGCGTTAAGGCGTTTTAAAAATTGTAACCACAGTAAGCCAAAGAAAAAACGTCTTAACGCCTTAACGGCAATTTCTTTCTTAACTTAACGGCATTGAATTATTATAGATTAATTGTAAAAATAAACTACAACTATCCACCAGGTATTTGCTTTCGTCCTATTTATCAATAATGTAAACTTTATGTTTTTGTAATTCGCCTACTTGTAATTTGAAGGATGGCAGAAAAGTTATTAATTCTTCGATTTTACTTGTGAAACAATTAAGAACAACAATTGTAACTGGATATTTCCCGAGATTCTGTTGGTGCAGTAAGTTTTTATCTATAGTCAGTAAAATGTCGAATTTATTTTCAACGCAATACGTCATCAATTTGCCATTTTTAATTCCACTCAACTCTAATTCAATAACTGTAAAAACTTCAAATTCTTCTAAATACTTTTTTAGGCGTTTGGTAACACATTCATCAAGCAATATTTTCATGGAGAATATTTGATGATGTTTCAATTAGCTTCTGTGACATTTCAAGAACTCGTATGACTTGAGTCCTGCTTACACCTTCAAAATCTTCAAGAAAAATCTCGATTGTGTCACCAGTCTCCAAATAGTCGAAAAGATTTTTTATTGGGACTCTCGTTCCAAAAAAAACAGGCGTTCCTCCTAAAATTTCTGGGTCTATATTTATTACACGTGAATCCATAACTTAAAGTTTAGATTATCAAATTTACACTATTTTGCTGGGACTATAATGCTGAAAAAGGGTGAGGGGCGCATTTAAAATTGGGGGGACGTTGTAACTTCAGCGTTGAAGCCGATAGCAGCACAATCAGTACTTATTCAACATACAACACCTGTCATCAATCTACCAGTAAATTTTTTCAGGAATTTGTTTGTTTACCAATAGCTTTATCTACCAATTTATTAAGGGTAAGGCCCTGCACAATTACAGAAAAAATTACAATAAAATAGCTACAGCTTAAAATGATTTCGCGGTAGTGGGATGCACGGAGAGAAAGTGCCATCGCAATTGAAATGCCGCCCCGCAAACCAGCCCAGGTAAGTATGGATAGATTTGTAAAGTTGATCTTTCGCAATTCGAAAATTGCAACCAAAGATACACTTGCCGCTCTTGCTATCAGTATGATGATAATTGACAAAAAACCTATCAGCCAATAGTTGTTTAAAAAGGGCAACAGTACCAATTGCAGTCCAATCATCACAAACAATATGGTGTTTAATACTTCATCCAGCAATTGCCAGATGCGGTTTAAAAACTGGTTAGCGGGATGATCTTTGCCAAAACTTTTGTTGCCAACCACAAGGCCGGCTACTACAGCGGCTAAAGGGATGGAGGCATGAAAATAGTCAGCAATTACCGATATGCCCAGCACAACGGCGATTGAAATTAAAAAGATGGTCTGAAAATCTTTGATGGATTTTATAAGCCTGTAACCGCCAAAGCCCATGGCAAGGCCGATTACAATGCCACCAATAACTTCTGTTCCAAAGAGGCGACCTGTTTCAGCCCATGAAAAGGTAACAGTTGACTGGTTGGCAATGCCCAGCAGGGTAACAAAAAGAATCAGTCCAACAGCATCGTTAAACATAGACTCGCCGGAAATAACCGTTTCTAATTTTGGGGGAATCTTCGATTTTTTTAGAATGGCACCTACCGCAATTGGATCTGTTGGCGAAATAACAGCACCAAACACAAAGCAATAAATGAGTGGAATGTTTATTTTCAGCAGTAATGCAGCGCCGTAAAACAACCCGCCAAATACACCGGTTGAAACAACAACGCCCAGGGTACTTAATATTAATACGGGCCTTCTTAAAGCTTTTAATTTTTGATAATCAAAATGCAGGGCGCTTGCAAATAATAAAAAGCCCAGCATCACATTCAGCAACACTTCTGAAAAATCAATATTATGCGCCAGCGTTATTATCAGCCCCGATTTTTTGTCAGCCAGTTTTCCTATTATCAATACCACAATAGAAACTACTACAGATATTGACATTACACCAATGGTACCCGGTAATTTAATAAAGCGCTCATTTAAATAAGAAAAGCCTGCACTGATAATGATGAGTACAGTGATGATGGTTAGTATATCCATTGCAAATTATATAACTGAAGCCGGTATTTTTTCCGAATTGAGTATGTGTAAAGATAGCAAGGCAATAACCATGCGAAGAAAAGATACGGTGTTTACTGTTTATTACTTTTTAGTTTGGATAATTAACAACCTTTTGAATGGCTTTTTCAATAATGGAAATAGCGGCTGTTAATTGTGCCTTTGTAATTATTATTGGAGGGCAAAGTTGCAGTACATTTCCCTGGCTTACCTTAAAACTCAACCCTCCCTCAAGGCAGGCATACATAATTTTTTCAGCTTCTTTAATGGCCTTGGTTTTTGTTGTATGGTCTTTTACCAATTCAATTGCCCACAATAATCCAATGCCACGAACGTCGCCAATGATGGGATACTTTTCTTTTAAAGCCAGCAATTGTTCTCTAATAAATTGTTCATCAGCGTTAACTTTATCCAGTAAATTCTCCTTTTCAATAAACTCAATCATGGCTAAAGCGGCAACACTTCCGAGCGGACTTTTCTCATGTGTGTAATGTCCCAATGCAACATCACCGGCAATATTATAGTCTTCTCTGCAAACAACAGCGGCAAAAGGAATGATGCCAGC
>JAYWAU010000251.1:0-4591 GCA_043782265.1 Ferruginibacter sp.
AGTCCTCTTCACCAGGATTTTTTTAGGATCTTTTTGAAATCGTTTTTTAGGGGGTCAATTTGAAATGGCGAAGGGGGGTCAGTTTAGCTGGGATTTACAGTTTATGTATTTTATGTAAGTTTCAATGGCAAAAAAGGCACCTTTCATTTCCAGTGCAGGTGGCATAAGTCCGTAAGAAATATTACGGACTTGCGCTACCATTTTATCAATATGAAGTAATACACTATTGACAGCCTCTTTATCTACGGCAGACAGATTACCGATACCCGATAATTTTAGTTTAATACCGGCCAATGCGGGGCCCAGTTCATCATGGAGATCTCCGGACAATCTTTTTCTTTCATTTTCCAGGGTTGTAATTTCTGCTTTTATTTTTTCTTTATACAATCGCCTGTATCTTCTATGTTGCCTGATTACAGATCCTAAAAAACAAAGGATGATGATGGCCAGCATTAGCATAGCAATTAAAATAGCAACGTATGTTTCTTTTTCGCCGGTATGCATAATAATGCGGATGTATAAATAAAATTTACTGCAAGGTTTACCCAGGATAATATTAAATAAACATTTGTAAGAAACCTAACGGAAAAATTTGTTCCATAATACCAAAAAGCTTCTACTACTATTTTGCAGGTGAAGTATATAATAAAACCAGTACAGAACTGAAAAACTGGGCTTGCTACCAGCTTATGTTGCCAGGAATAAATAATATTTGTATTTAAGTGAATGCTCATCAGTACAATAATAAATGAATACATAATTCTGAAATAATAATGTATTGCATGAGCGGCATAATCGTAATAGTTTTCTATCATCCAGGTTATCAGCAGCAATGTTATAATGCCAGTAAAAGCAGTTTGCCTGTTGTTGAAAAGCCCCCATTTTTTAAATTGTATTGTAACCAGGATTGATTCTATCAATACATAAATATTGTTATTGATAACAGTATTGAATCCATTTACGGCCAATACAAAACTGATAATTTCATTAGCCGATGCCACCCAAAAGCAACTGATTATGGGGTAATAGACAGGATCGATTTTATTAAACCTGATGCTGCCTATTATTGCGGCAATAAATATGCTTGCGCTCATTAAAGCGATCTGGTAATACAGCATAGGTACTATTTTATTAACTGTTTAAAACGGATGCTGACGGACATATAACCGGGCAGCGCTGGCCTTCTTCTGCAATAACAACACCGCTTGTTGCTATTAAGTTAGCAGCTACAGCCGGCAGTATATCTTCATTGTTTTCGTTTACACCTACAATAATAGCATGTATTTTTAATTCTTCATCCATACCCATGTATATGCGAAGGCCCTGGCACCCTTCTTCGGCCAGTAAGGTATCAAAGGCATTTCGGTTAAAGGCTTCACTTAAGGGAAGGATATTTTGATTTTGGTAAACCGTTGCCAAAATGTTCTCCTTTTCTGCACGGAAAAGTGAAGTCATTTCAATAGCTTTTGCCAAGCTGATAAAATGTGCATTGCTGTTGGGAAGTGTGTTAGTCTGGCTCATTGTTTTCTGATTTTAAAATTATAATAATTGTGAAAAACAAGATTACAGGTTTTTTTAATTGCTGCTCTTAGTATTACTACGCAGTTGATTAAAAATTTGGCAGGCTTTTTTTAAAGAGGTATACAACAAGTATATCCAATTTTGAAGGAAGAAAAGTAATATTGGTTTGATAGTTTATTTGAGTACTAAAGCAACAGCTTGTTGGGATTTTTGAAAAGGCATTAAAAAACCCCTTTTTGAAAAGGGGTAGTAAGATAAGGTTGTGGTATAAATAATTAGCTCCTGCGCCATTTGTTGATGGCAATTTTTAACAACAGTGAAATAAAGAAACTGATGGTAGTACCAATTGCAGCGAGTATCATTGTTTTTAAAATATCTGCTACTCCAATGTTTGCCAGTAAAATAGTAAGCAGTCCGCCAGCGGTACTGAATTTGGTGGTGCTAATGGTTTGTTGTTCGTTCATGAAGGTTGGGTTTAGGAATGAGTTGAGCGTAAATTACTGCGTTTAAAAACCGAAGGGTTACAATGACTATCTGCCGGTAATCATTGTAACCATTTAAAAATTTTCAACTGCATGTATAAGGACGTTTGTTTTTTGGGATCATGTTTTAATAAACATGTTGTATGCTCTGCTAAGCGAAACCCCTTTTATGGCCTGTGAAAATTTACTCCGGTTGGTTGTGGTGGTTTTTCAATAGGGAATTATATACCTGCAACTTTTACCAATGACAATGCATTGAATGCACCGCTTTTTAAAGGATACAGGCTGCCATTTACCATTTGAAAAAAATCTATCCCTAACACAAGAAAAAGCGGATGGGTGCTTGCGGGTGTTATGGTATTTGTTAAAGTAATTATGGCGGCCGGCAGATTGTCCCATAGCATGTCTGCTGTACTGTTGGAATCAACGGTATATACTTTTTGTTCAAAATCAATTTCCACCCCTGCGCTGTTGATGCGAAAATGGGTAGTGCCACCCGGTACGGTAACCATATTGGCCGGTACAAATGACGGTATATCGATTACCAGTGTACCCGCTACCCTATCGATTGTGGCCGTAAAAGGAGCAAAAAATGTGGTGCTCAACTTGCCGCCGATATTAAAATCAAAGCCTTCCAGCAAGGCTGCTTCGCCATCAATTACATTGCGTAAGCCCCTTGTGTTGGTGGCATCAGCCTGGATAACTTTTAGCATTTCCCTGGTAAGCCTGCTTACCATTTTGCTATCGGAAGCATTTTGTAAAAAGGGGCGAATGGAGGAGCGTAAAATTTTGCCTGCCAAGCCTGCCCTTCCAAATTCAGCATTGTTTTCCCTGGTGCGCTGAAATGCCGGATCTGTTGCAATGCGTTTTGCGGTGAGGGTACCTTTTTGACGGGCCAGGTAACCATCTTTTGATTTGTAAAAAGTGATGTTGCCCAATGTGCCTTTCAGGGGTATTATGCCCGATTGTTCTGCCATGAGTATGAATTTAATTTGAGTAATAAAGGATGTTTTATAAGAGGCTCATCCTTTTAAAGCCTTTGATGGTGATGTGTTGCAATTGCACAACAATTTTAGAAAGCAGTTTTATATTTTAAAAATAGTGGTGCCGCTGGTGCCGTTTTAGACAGAAAAGGCATCAAAGAGCGGGGGTAATTAGAGACTGCAAACTGATGTTGCAGCAGCTTTACTGTTTTTACCGGGATGTAAAAAGAAAGGCTATAAAATTATTTGATGCAATAATAAATGCATAAAAATAAAAAGGAGTTGCGTTTTAAATACAAGGATGATGTTGCCGGAAAAATGAGCATTAAAAAAATAGCGGATAAAGGGGAAACGCAGCTATTGTATGAAACCAGGAACCAGCCGGTAAGGACGCAGGATAGTTTGCAAGGGCAAAATGGACTTGGGTGTAAGGTGCTAAAATCCAATAAATATTATTTCTTTAATGGAGTTAATAAATACTCCAGTCCATTTATTTTTATTTCATAGATGGTTTCCAGCAATATCCCCATTTTGCCTTTTGGGAATCCTTTTCGTTTAAACCATTCCAAATATGCAACCTGCAAATCGCAAAACAAATAGTGTTTGTATTTACCAAAAGGCACGGCATTTTAACCAACTGTAATAGTAAATCAGGGTTAGATGAAGGCTGCATAAATTAAAATTAGCGTACTTAAAGCAGTATGGAGAAATGATTTAAAAGCAAAAAAGAAAGGCATGGTTGTTTACCTAAATCAATGGGGACAATAATTTTCTTTATAATCCACAAATTACCATGCCTGCGTTTATTTGTAATTCAACATATGAATGTGCATTAAAAGAAAGCGGTTGAAACTAACTTATACAGGAGACTTTAAATGTAAAATTGACATTTAATTGCTTTTTTATCCTCTGCAAACGGTTGCGAAAACATTTGCGGTCTTTTCAATCATCAAATAAGTAGCTTGATGTTAAACCAAAGTTATAATTTCATTGAACGATTTGCTATTGCCAAAATGTTGCTGTATGAAGTATACCCCTTAACTGATTTATTCAAATCTGCCTTCATCCTTAAATACCAGGTAAATAGCGATTTCTATTAGTAGTGCATTTACAAAAAACTAAAATTAAACGACTGATTATGAATTTAACGAAACTTGCAAAAGGCTGGCTATGCTTATGTCTTGCCTTGTTTTCCACAATGGCCTATGCCCAAAACAAAGAAGTAACCGGCAAGGTAACCGATTCGAAAGACGGTTCACCGATTGCTGGTATATCTGTATTAGGAGTAACCTCTACAGGTAAAAAAGTTGGAACCGCAACTGCAGCCGACGGAACTTACAAATTATCTTCAGCCGATGGCATTAAAACAATTGTGCTTACCGGTGTTGGTTTTGACAAACAGGAGATCAATGTAAATGGAAAGAGTGAGGTTGCTGTTTCTATGAAATCAGGCAGTACGAGTCTGAACGAAGTAGTTGTTACAGGTTACGGTACACAAAGAAAAAAAGAAGTTACCAGTGCTATCACCAGTGTAAACGCTGAGCAATTTAACAAAGGTAATATCAATGATGTTGCACAGTTATTGCAAGGTAAAGTAGCTGGTCT
>JAYWAU010000252.1:0-4581 GCA_043782265.1 Ferruginibacter sp.
ATACAGAAGATGATGCTGCTATAAAAGAAGATGCAAGAAGATTGTTGAAAAGCATACAATAAATGTAAACGAAGTTTTACTACTATTACTGATAGCAAAATTCACAGATTTATATAGGTTGAAATGGATTCATTAAATACAGCATAGGAAATGCTTACTTGGTATACCTTTAAAAAATGAAAATATGATAAAAAAATGCTTCTTCTTTTCTGTGTTATATATGCTGTCATTTAGCAGTTTTGCTCAGGATGAAACGTTGGAATCCAATTATGATCCACATACTTTATTCGCTCCGTTTTTTTATCCTGGTGGGGAAACTATTACAAGGTCTGCAACTGGTGAGCCAAATGTTGGTTACTGGCAAAACAGAGCTGATTATCAAATTTCAGCTTCTTTAAATGATATTACTCATCAGATTTCAGGAACTGTAATAATCACTTATAAAAATAACAGTCCCCATGCATTGCCATTTTTATGGCTACAGTTAGATCAAAATTTATACAACAAAGAAAGCAGGGGACAATCACGGATGCCCGTAAACAGCCGCAGCCGTTATGGAGATGCAAAAAACGGTTTTAATGGAGGTAATACTATTAGCAATGTAAAAATAAATGACGTTGCCGCTAATTATATTATTACCGATACAAGAATGCAAATTCGTTTGGTAAAACCAGTAAACGCAGGTGGAGATGTGGTTATAATTAAAATAGATTTTAAATTTATTTTGCCGGAATATGGTGCTGATCGTTGTGGTATTTTAAAAACTAAAAATGGTGAAATATTTGCCGTGGCGCAATGGTATCCACGCATGTGTGTATTTGATGAAGTACAGGGATGGAATACAGCTCCATATTTGGGCCCAAGCGAATTTTATTTAGAGTATGGTGATTTTGATTTTTTTATCACTGCGCCAGCAACACATATTATAGTAGCCAGTGGCGAATTACTAAACCCTGCAGAAGTATTAACATCTGCACAAAATGAAAGATTTAATGCTGCAAAAAAGAGTGATAAAACAATAATGATACGATCAGAAAACGAAGTTACAGATCCAACATCAAGACCAAAAGGAAATACCCTTACCTGGCATTATAAAATTACCAATGCAAGAGATGTATCATGGGCATCATCTAAAGCATTTATTTGGGATGCAGCCAGAATAAATTTGTCTGGTGGCAAAACATCTTTAGCAATGAGTGCGTACCCCGCAGAAAGTAATGGAACAAAAGCATGGGGCAGGGCAACTGAGTATACTAAAAACAGTATTGAAAATTATAGTAAAAGGTGGTTTGAATTTCCTTATCCGGCGGCAACCAATGTGGCGTGTAATGTTAGCGGTATGGAATATCCTGGCATAGTTTTTTGCGGATGGAAAGCTACTGAAGAAGGCCTTTTTGGAGTTACTGATCATGAGTTTGGGCATACCTGGTTCCCTATGATTGTTGGCAGTAACGAACGTAAATATGGCTGGATGGATGAAGGGTTTAATACATTTATAAATTCTTTGTCTCATGATGATTTTAATAAAGGAGAATACAAAGAAGATCCAAAGAATATGGAGCAGGTGGCGCAATATATGTTTAACCCAAACAGCGAAGCAATATTAAATACCCCGGATGCAATTAGAGAGGCCAATATTGGAACAGCCTTATATTCTAAACCAGGGTATGGGTTAGAGCTATTGCGCAATGAAATTTTAGGGGCTGATAGATTTGATTATGCTTTTAAAATGTACATTCAGCGCTGGGCCTATAAACACCCCACACCGTGGGATTTTTTCAGAACGATGGACAATGCGGCAGGAGAGGACCTTAGTTGGTTTTGGAAGGAATGGTTTCTGGAAAATTATAAGTTAGACCAGGCCATTGAATCTGTAAAGTATGAAAGAGATATTGAGGCTAATGGGGCAATTGTTACTATCGCCAATTTAGACCAGATGGCTATGCCCGTAACCATTGCTTATGAAACTGTAAGTGGTAAAAAAGGGACTATTAAATTACCAGTAGAAATTTGGAACAATACCATAATATGGAAAGTAAAATTACCAACCACTGAAAAATTAGTTAGTGTTGTAATAGACCCTGATAAAGTTTTTCCGGATATGAATTTTGCTAATAATAGCTGGAAAGCAAATTAATAAAAAAAGTGCCGAAAATTATTTCGGCACTTTTTTGTAAAGTCCGAATATTTTATCATATTCGGACTTACGCTTTAATAAAAATTCCCCAATGGTATATGGTACAAGTGAGTGACACAACAATGATGCTATAAAAAATAACTGCTTGTAACAAAATCTATATAAAAAAATTTGTTTTCCATTTGCCGCTTTTTAAGAAACTGAATGACAATAAAAAGATGATACTCCAATAAATAAGCTCATTGCTCCATGCTATTGTAAGAGATATATAATGCACTTTCATAAATATCCAGGTGTAAATAAGGTAGCCTGTTATTGCAATTATTTCAATCATTAAATTCACCTTTGTTTTACCGGTGCCAGTTACGCCATTCAACCATATATTGGCAATGCTCATTAATAATAATCCGGTACTTACCATTCTTATTACAGGGATACCTTCTGCTACAAATTCTTCTCCTTGCCCAAATAAACCAAAGAATACAGTTGGGAAAATATTGATAAGTAAGCACATTATGCTGCAAAGTGCAAAGCTCCACAACATAATTCTGGTGATTGCAGCAAGTACTTTATCTTCTCTTTTTTGCCCCATTAAATTACTTACCATCACATTACAAGTGCCGGCAAAAGCCCACACAAAAACGCCTGTTAAACCAAAAACATTTCTCATAGTGTTGCTGATGGCTTTAGCAGTTTGATCGTGCAAAGCTTCAATAAAAATAAAAAATACCAACCACGTAGTTACGCTGATTACATACTGCATAATCAGCGGTGTTGAAATTCGAATGATTTCTTTGGTAGTAGCTTTATCGTATTTAAAAGTTGTAAGTAATGCATATTCCTTTTTTAAACCGGTTTTATATAATACCAATAACATTACTAAAAATCCACTTACTTCTGCAATTACTGATGCCAGTGCAGCTCCATTAAATCCAAGGGCAGGAAATCCCCAATGACCGTAGATTAATAAATAATCAAGTAAAATATTTACCGAAGCTTCGGCAACGGCACCAATCATTAAATACCTGCTATTAAGCGATGCAACCAAAAAAGCATTGCCCATTTGAAAAAGGTATAAAAAAGGCAGTCCCATTATGCGAATCCTTAAAAACTGCATTTCTTGCGGATACGCCTTTGGGTCAGCAACCTGTTGCAATATAAATGGAGCAACAAACCATGTTATTAATATACCGGCAACTGCAAGCTGTAAACTGATGCGGATTGATTGTGCCAAAATAGTTTTAAAGGCACCTGTATTATCGCCTCCGGCATACCTTGAAAATTCAGATTGCAGTCCATTATTTAACCCATTACCCGCAACTGCAAATATTAAATAAAAAACACCTGTTATACCGGCATTACCCAATGCTTCTGTACTAAGATTGCCTAAAAACATGCTATTGGTAAGCATATTTATTTGTGGAATAATAATGGCAAGCGTAATAGGCAGTGCTATCGATAGTATTTGCCTGTTGGTTACCTGTACTTTTAAATCTTTAATTGGTGCTGTTACTTCCATAAGTTGGCAAATTTATCTTATTTTGCCAGCCTAAATATACATTTTGAATTCATCCTTTAATATATTAACTCCTGGTGCCGATACTTCGCAAAGCAGTTTATTGATTGAGATTGGCAGGCAGGGCATTTCATATGTTGCCACCAACGAGATAAATATGTGCATAGCATTATCAGCTTTTCATTTTGACACTGGTACCAGTAATGACGAGGTTGCGAATTATTTGAAAGATATATTTGCTGCTCAGCCTTTTTTACAAAAGACCTTTAAAAAAATAAGTTTTGTTTATGCCTTTGCAGAAGCTGAACTGGTACCAAAACAGTTTATGAATAATGTAGCAAACAATGAAATATTGGACCTTGTATATGGCGATACATCTGACCGTATTGTACGAAATGATTTTATTAGTAGCTATAATCTTAACAACGTTTATGGTATACCAAAGCAAGTGGATTCTGTAATTGCCAATTTGTTTCCGCAAGCGCAGCATTTTCATTTGTATTCTTTATTGCCGAATGTAAATAAAGTAGCCCGCAACCAGTTGTACAGTATTTTTAGTACCACCCATGTTACGATGCAATTATTTAAGGATGAAAAGTTGCAATTAATAAGGAGTTTTAGTTACAAGGTGCCGGAAGATGTGCTATATCATATACTAAATGCCTGCCAGTCTTTTGATGTACCCGTAAACGTTACAACCATTGTTCTTAATGGAATGATTGACGCAGCCTCTGGTTTATACAATGAAGTGTATAAATATTTTCTGCATCCCGTATTTGGAAAATTACCGGAACAGTTCAATTATAGTGAAGACATAAAAAAATATCCATCACATTATTTCAGTCATTTATTTGAATTAGCAGCATGCGTATAATCAGTGGCACACATGGTGGCAGAAAAATTAATCCTCCTTCAAATATGCCTTACA
>JAYWAU010000253.1:0-4579 GCA_043782265.1 Ferruginibacter sp.
CAAATTGAAGGCGGTTCTATTGAAGAGGCTGGTGTAATTAAAATGGACTTTCTTGGTTTAAAAACGCTTAGTATTTTAAAAACTGCCCTTCATTTAATAAAACAAAACCATGGTGTTAGCATTGAAATAGATGACATACCATTGGATGACGAAAAAGCCTACAGGCTTTACCAGCAGGGTGATACAAACGGAACCTTTCAGTTTGAAAGTCCGGGTATGCAAAAACATTTACGAGAATTAAAACCTGATAAATTTGATGATCTCATTGCCATGAATGCCCTTTACCGTCCGGGACCGATGGCGTACATTCCCGATTACATTGACCGTAAACATGGCAAAAAGCAAGTGGAATATGATTTGCCGGATATGGAAGAACATCTTAAAGAAACCTATGGCATTACTGTGTACCAGGAGCAGGTAATGTTGCTGTCGCAAAAGTTGGCGGGTTTTAGTAAAGGTGATGCGGATATATTGCGTAAAGCGATGGGTAAAAAACAGAAAGCTGTACTTGATAAAATGAAGGTGCAGTTTATTGATGGCGCCACAGTAAAGGGCCACCCAAAAGATAAGCTTGAAAAAATATGGACCGATTGGGAAGCTTTTGCGCAATACGCTTTCAATAAATCGCACTCTACCTGTTACGCTTTTGTAGCGTATCAAACGGCTTATTTAAAAGCGCATTATCCAAGTGAATACATGGCTGCAGTGTTAAATCATGCAGGCAGTATTGAAAAGATTACCTTCTTTATGGAAGAATGTAAACGCATGGGTTTAACAGTGCTTGGCCCCGACATTAATGAATCGCAAAATGGTTTTGCTGTAAATAAAAAAGGAGAGATAAGATTTGGGTTCAGTGGACTTAAAGGTGTTGGCGAAAATGCAATTGAACATATCATTGAAGAAAGAACAAAGCATGGTTTTTATACTTCTATGTACGACCTGGCAAAAAGGGTAAACTCAAGAGCGGCAAATAAAAAATCATTGGAAAGCCTTATTTATTCCGGAGCATTTGATTGCTTTAAAGAGATTACAAGAGCACAATATTTTTACCAGGCACCCGGCGACGTGCAGGGACTTGAAAAGATCATCAAATTTGGAAGTATCTACCAATCGCAAAATATAAATGCAAGCAATACTTTGTTTGGTGATTTACAAATGCCGGATATTATTCCACCAAAATTATCAGTATGCGATCCTTGGCCACTTGCAACACAGTTAGATTTTGAAAAAGAAGTTACGGGTATGTACATGAGTGGACACCCATTGGATAATTTTAAGTTTGAAATGAGGCATTATAACATTACTCCTTTAGCAGATTATAACGAATTTAAACTGGCCGTAAATACCCATGCAAACCCTGCCAAACAATTTCGGGTAGCCGGACTTGTTGTTGACGCCCAGCATCGCCTTACCAAGACCGGCAAAAATTTCGGTATTCTTACTATAGAAGATTACAGCGGCAAAAGTGAGTTTATGTTATGGAGTGAGGATTATGTAAAGTATACAGCCTATTTAGAAAAGGGACTGATTGTTTTGGTTGAAGGTGGATTTAAAACCAGGTACAACAGTGAGCAATATGAATTTAAACTTGGTAAGATACACCTGCTTGAAACAGTGAAACCCACTTTAACGAAGCAGGTTGTTTTGGAAGTTCAACCACAGTTTATCAATAATAATTTTATCAATTTTATTGAAACCAATGTAAAAACAAATCCCGGCAAAGCATCTCTAAAATTTAACATTGTAGATGTTAGAAATAATTTTAAGGTAGGTATGTACAGTTTAGAAAAAGGTTTTACAATGAATGATGATATGGCCGTTTTTTTAATTGACAACCCTGATGTGGAAGTGAGTGTGGTAACGGGTTAGACTCCCCTATCCCCTAAAGAGGCATAAGAAGACTCTTGTATATTTTGGCTCCCCATTAAGGAATGGAAGTGTCTTTGTGGCAATAAAATATTATCAACACTGTCAAATGGATTGTGAATATGTCATTCCAACATATTTAAAAATTTGGATGTATTTTTGCCTATCTATTTAAAAAATTAATTAAAAATAATATTTATGGCACACGAATTCACAGATGCAAACTTTCAAACAGAAGTTTTAGACTCCGATAAATTATCAGTAATAGATTTTTGGGCAGAATGGTGCGGCCCTTGCCGTGCAATAGGTCCGGTAATTGAAGAATTATCAAAAGAATACGATGGTAAAGTAAATGTGGGTAAAGTAAACGTAGATCACAATCCACAGATTTCAATGAACTATGGTATTACAAGTATTCCTGCTATTCTTTTTGTAAAAGGCGGGCAGGTAGTTGACAAATTGGTTGGAGCTCAACCAAAAGCAAACTTTGTAAATAAGATAGACCAGCATAAATAATTCCTATCAAAACGTACAAATCAGTTTTACTGATGCCGAACATTAAAAATCCCCAATAATTATTGGGGATTTTTAATAATTAACAGCATCGGGTATTATTCGTTTACAAGTCCAGGTTCTACATGAATATTTTTAATTACCTCAGGATTATGCTTGTGCTTAAACACCAGTAAAAACAAAATAGCAATTACAAGCGAATAGGCTGCAAAAGCAATCCAGATGCCATTCCAGTCCTTTGCATTATCCGCATTAGTATAATATTTCTGGATAATGATACCGCTTACTGAACTCCCGATAACGGCACCAAACCCGTTAGTCATCATCATAAAAAGTCCCTGTGCACTTGCTCTTATAGCAGGGTCACTTTGAGATTCTACAAAAAGAGAACCTGAGATATTGAAAAAATCAAAGGCCATTCCATAAACGATGCAGGATAAAATGATCATCCAGAGTCCATCTCCCGGGTTGCCATATGCAAACAAACCAAATCGCAATACCCAGGCCACCATACTAAAAAACATCACATACTTAATTCCAAATCTTCGTAAAAAAAAGGGGATCGCAAGTATAAACAGTGTTTCAGAAATCTGGGAAATTGACATTATGATGGCTGGATATTCTACTGCTATTGTATCCTTATACTTATCTACGGTTGCAAAATCGTGCAGAAAAGTATCTCCGTAAGCATTGGTTAACTGGAGTGCCGCCCCCAGCAACATGGCAAAAATAAAAAAGAGGGCCATCCTGGGATTTTTAAAAAGCGAAAATGAAGTAAGTCCCAGCGCATCAATAATTGTTTTATTTTGTTTGAGCCTCAATTGTGGCGGACATTTTGGTAAACTGAATGCATACAATCCCAAAAATAAAGAAGCCGCTGAGGCTACATAAAACTGGTTAGCAGAAGTTTCAAAATGGAGCAAGCTTACAGTCCATAATGCAGCAATAAATCCAACAGTTCCAAAAACTCTTATCGGCGGATAATTTGTAACTACATCCTTGCCTTTATTTTTTAAAGCCGTGTAAGCTACCGTGATAGATAAAGCCAGGGTTGGCATATAACACATCATATTTAGTAATAACACCCAAAACATAGTAGTTGGGTCTTTTACCATCGGCAAAGAAAAAAGTGTAATTGCCCCTACTATATGACAGATGCCATATAGTTTTTCTGCGTTTATCCACCTGTCTGCAATAATTCCTAATAATGCCGGCATAAAAAGAGAAGCTATCCCCATAGTTGAAAAGAGTGCGCCAAAAGCAGAACCTGTCCATACGCTGGCGTGGGTTGTTGCATCAATTACAGGATAAATTTTAGGTAATGTTTGAAACCAATATGCTCCAATAGTAATAAGCCAGGATCCCCAAACAAAAAACTGAAAAAAATTCATCACAATAAGACGGAGCTTAATATTCATGGTACACTTTATTTTGTTATTCAATATTGACTCCCTAAAAAATTAGAATTAATTAGTTTTTATACTGAAATCATCAATATCTGGAATCTGTTTATCTTTTCGGAAGATATACATTAATTGGATAAATAAAATCACCTGTCAATGAAATCCTTCAACATTCAAATAAAACAATAAAGACATACCTTTTTTGTTATTTAAAAGCATTGACTGGCTATTGTAAGATTAGTTTTATTATTCTTACCAGTAATCCCCAAAAGGTCTTAAATATTCTTTTATATTTGATAACCCAAATCATTTCAATTTTGAAAAAAAATATTTTGCTTTTTATTTTTTTGTTGAGCCTGCATTTAATTGCAACAGCACAAAAAAAGCAAAACCAGGTTTCTGCTGTTACAAGATGTTTTACAATGGAAAGGGTACAGCAATATTTACATGCTAACCCTACAGCAAAATTACCCGGGCAACAATCCTTATTTAAAACAGCAAAAAAAAATACTGATAATCTTCGTGGCACAGGCATAGAAGATATTGTTTCGATACCGGTTATTTTTCACATTGTATTGCCTAATCCTTACACAATTACTGATGCAGTTGTTCAATCTCAAATTAATGAATTAAACCTTGCCTTTTCGGGATTGAATGCAGATAGTACCAATGCTGTTAATTTTTATCCTGTTAGAGGACACTCTGCTAAGATAAGGTTTGTGCTTGCTAAAAGAACTCCTTCGGGAACAGTGAGTAATGGAATTGACAGAATTAAAAGTTCAGCCGCGTCAAACGTA
>JAYWAU010000254.1:0-4578 GCA_043782265.1 Ferruginibacter sp.
CGCCTGAATATTGAAAAAAATGCCTGGGATGGCGATTGGTACAGGCGTGCTTACTTTGATGATGGTGTACCGTTGGGTGCACATGACAATGAAGAATGCAGAATAGATTCTATTGCACAAAGCTGGTCGGTATTGTCAAAAGCCGGAAGTAAAGAACGCTCTTTAAAAGCCATGCAATCGGCAGACGATTTCCTTGTACAAAAGGAAGATGGACTGATACAATTATTTACGCCGCCATTTGATAAATCTGTGATGAACCCCGGTTATATAAAAGGGTATGTGCCGGGTGTAAGAGAAAACGGCGGACAGTACACACATGCGGCGATTTGGCTGGTAATGGCCTTTGCAGCAATGGAAAATAAACAACGTACATGGGATTTATTGCAAATGATTAACCCGTTAAACCGTGGCAACACGATTGAAAAAATAGATATCTATAAAACAGAACCTTATGTAATTGCAGCCGATGTATATGCAGAGCCCCTGCACAAAGGCCGTGGCGGCTGGACTTGGTATACTGGTTCGGCAGGGTGGATGTACCAGTTGGTGGTGGACTTTTTTATAGGGCTTAAAAAAGAAGGGCATACGCTGCACTTTAAGCCTTGCCTACCAGAAGACTGGCCTTCTGTAAAAATCACTTATCACTACAATAATAAAGTATATACCATTGAATTAGTGCAGCAAAAAATGTTGTACAATGAAGTTATAAAACTGGTAGTAAATGGAGTGGCGCAGGAAGGGTTGTCTTTTGATATGGAGCAAGGTTTTGTGAAAGAAGTACTGTCTTTAAGTGGTGTGGGAGAGGGTGGCAAGGAATGAGTTTGATTGTTCTTTCCTGATGGTTAATTCTTATGCTGAACTCCATTCGCTCAATGTAAAAACTTTGTATTCTTCCAAATACTTTTTTAAACATTTAGTAAAACACTCATTCAGGATCTTAAAAGGAGTCGTGACAAAGGATAGCAGTAAGACGTTCAGGGTAAGCCACCTGAATAACACTCCGCCGTCACGAAAGCAAAATAATAATTGATTTTTTGTAAACTAGTTTCAAAAAAAATAGTACTTTGGAGTACTTCGTTTACACTTTAGTTAGTATTGCCACGAGGGATACATTGCCTGCCATACATTGGATAATTCTATTTATCAAAAAATTTCACCATTAAAACAAGGCAATATGTTTGGAAAAAAAACGTGGCACCAACACCATTCTGAAATGTTAACCTTTGGACAAAAACTTGAAGACAAAGTTGCAAGTGAAATGGGGTCCTGGAGATTCATCATCTGTCAAAGTATTCTTGTAATGGCATGGGTAGTATTCAATTTAATTGGCTACACTTATCATTGGGATCCCTATCCTTTTATTTTACTTAGTGTGTTGTTTTCTGCACAGGCTGCCTATGCAGCACCTGTTATTATGATGTCTCAAAACCGCCAAAGCGAACGGGACAGGGTGCAGGCTACTGCAGATTATGAAACCAACATAAGCGCCAAAAAAGAAATTGAAAACCTGCAACTGCATTTAAGCACCATTGAAATGGAGAAACTTGATAAGATTATTTTATAGCTGGAAGAAATTAAAGGGATGAAAATTAATGTAGCATAATAACATATAGTTACCAATAAGGTAACTATATGTATAATTTCATTTTTTAGGAGTTGATTCTTTTTGTAAAAAAGTGGTGGTTACACATACCCAAGGTTAGTGTAACCACTACCCCAAGCCTGGCAAATAGTCAAAGCTTAGTTTATACATTCAAAAAGTACAACTTTTAATCCAGTGGTATTCTTGTTGCATTTTCTGCCAACCACATTTCAAATGATTGCAATGCAGGATTTAATTCTTTAGAGAAACTTACATCTCTTACACTATTACACACTTCGTCAAAATCACGGTAAAACTGAAACATGTTTCCTAAATCATCCGCACCGGGAAAGCCAAAGCCACGATACTGTTCGGGTGTAATTTCATTGTAAGTAACTGCTTCGCCTAAAGCTTTTGACAATGCGGCAGCCATCTCTGCACAAGTGAGCTGATCTCCGGCAATACCGACTTTTTTACCAATTAATGCGTCTCCCTTTTTGAATATTCCATATGCACATTTACCAATATCAGCAGCTGCAATACCAGCCATCTTTTTATCACCCATCGGGAACGTAATAGCCAGTTTACCATCAGCACCTTTCTTGGGACCCATACCAAAATAAATCAGGTTATCCCAGTAATACGAAGCCAACATAAAAGTAACAGGAACACCGGCATCAATAAAATATTGATCTGAAGCACCCTTGCCGTCAAAATGAGGAACCTTGTATTTTTCATGCAGGGTTGGCATGCTGTTATCAGTTAACGGAACATACTTTCTTACATCCTCAAGCGTAGACCAGATGGCGTGTTTTATTCCCGCTTCTTTAGCAGCGGCGGCCATAATCTTTGCTTCGGCCATTTCTTTTTCAGGAGAAAAATGCGACCAGAAAAAAGTAACAAAATAAGCGCCATATGCACCGGCTAATGCAGCCTTCATACTTTGCGCATCATCCACATCACCGGCTACAACTTCGGCTCCCATTGCTGCAAGCGCTTTTGCCTTTTCTGACTGCGTATCTCTTGTTACAGCACGAACAGCAAATTCACTGTTGCTATCACTAAGAATCGCTTGTGCCAGGCCACCGCCCTGGGCACCTGTTGCTCCAAATACTACAATGAGTTTCTTCTCTGACATAAATTGATTGATTTATTTTTTTGTTAATAGTAAATACATGTGTTATTAATCCTGTTTCTTCAGTCGAAATGTAAAAGTTAATTTATTTAAGCATGTGGTGCAGAAACCGGTGGCACAGGTTGCGGCACAATATTCTTAATTGGTTTGGTTGTTTTTAAATAGGCAAAAATTGCTTTTAGTTCATCATCCGTCATGTGCTTAAACATCTGCCATGGCATAGGGGGTAATAACGATCTTGAACCGGCTAATCCCTTCAATTTTCCCTCTCTTAAAGCATAAATAAATTGTTCTTCTTTCCAGTTACCGGTTCCGGTTTCATCCGAAGTTAAGTTGGCTGCATAAGAAATACCCCATGCCCCAACCCACACAGTTAAGTCGTTTGATACTGCCAATCCTTTACTTTCAACCTCCTTCTGGCTTATATCGGGCGGAGGTAGCTGTGCAGGGTGACCGGATAATAATATACTGCTGTCAATCTCAGGTCCATGGTCAGTCATTTTTTTGGGAGAATGACAATCATTACAGCCGGCGATAGTAACAAGATGTTCTCCCCATTTTACCTGGCTGTCAAAGCCATTGAAAGAAAGAGCTGTTGATGTTGTTGAAGGAGCCTGGGTTTCACCTGTTTTTTGATTGCATTGTGAAAACAGCAATACACTTACTGTACCAATCAATAAAATACCTGTTGAAAAAATTTTCATGATAAATTTGATTTAGCGTTTTTGGGAATTGTTAAGGTCTACTAAATATATACTAAATAGTTAACAGTTATATTATACAAAATAAAATTATTGCAAAGATCATTTTTGTGTTGTTGCCAAAGCGTTGTTGGTAATGGTTCAGTAAGTATTGCTATTGTAGGTTTAGCAAAATTTGTAAAGTAAAAACAAGTATGGTGCAGGTGAAAAGCAGCGGTAGTACTTTTATGCTGTGTGGTTTTACGGATAGTATTTTATGTTTTATATTATATGCTGTTAAAGCTACGCCGGAACAAAAAACTTAATTGTCAGTTATTTATTTAATACTAAACGTGTTGGTCAATAAGTATTTGATTTCCGTTTGGATCAACAACCATAATACTTGCAGGTTCAGCGGTATTTTCATCAGCTTCAATCATTAATTTAATTCCTTTACTTTTAAGGTTTCGCTGAATTCCCCCCCCATTAACTATTAAAAAAGTATGGTTCTTCAAAAATTAATCAGACATAGAAATCCACTCCGTTGCAACATTTGCCTTTTGTCTAAGTAGTAAATTTAATTGGGCAACATGGTGTTGTACATGCCGAAAATTGTAAAGCAGGATTTCCCATCGATTATATTTTATCACAAGTGACGGACAAAGGCCGTGCATGTTTATTTCCTCCTTATTTATCCAGCGTTCGCTAAATTTTTCCATGGGCGTTAGTGTAATGAGTCTTTTACACTTTACTCTAATAGTAGAAATATAAGTTAGCAATTCCTCTTTTGAATAAAAGTGGTTTGGTATAACGTCGTCAATAGCTTCTAAAGCTAAATTATCCAGGTCGCCAATTGTGTAAGGTAAATTGGGATGAAAATCTTTTACTGGGCTGGAGAGATAGTAATCAAGAAATATTACAGTATGATATGTCATGTAAAAGATTTTCTTTTCTTTTTGCCAAATTTCATTCGGGCAAATGACGATAATATTCTTAAGCATATCAATAACTGCTGCAAAGTTTTTCCATAAACTCTCTTGGAAAATTTGATTCATGGCTGAGTTAATTTTTAAATTATCGCTGACGGGAGTTTGTGAAAAAACCTGTGTTGCCAAACAAATATACACACAATGTGAATAGCTAAAATGGTGTACGGTTTTTGTTATTGAACAGCATGCAAT
>JAYWAU010000255.1:0-4574 GCA_043782265.1 Ferruginibacter sp.
TTTACTAATTTAGACTCAACAAACTATTTTAAGAAATATAAACTGGCTACCACATTTTTAGAAGCTCCAATAGAATTAAGGTACACTTTTGATCCTGAAAACGAAGGAAAAAGCTGGAAGGTTGCAGTGGGAGTTAAGGTTGGTACAATGTTAAATGTCCATACTAAAGGCAAAACATTGGTAAGTAAAAACGGTGTACTACTTAATGCTTACACTGAAAAGGAGAGTAAGAAGACATTCTTTAATACTACCCGTTTAGCAGCTACAGCAAGAGTTGGTATAGGTCATTTTTCTCTTTTTGGGGCCTATTCAATAACTTCCTTTTTAAAAGATGGTGCAGGACCGTCATTACATCCTTACCAGGTTGGTCTTACAATAAGTGGTTTATAAATTTTATGGTTTAACAAAATATATTTTGATCCCGGCTAATCTGCCGGGATTTTTATTTTTCAATGGTGTAACTTCGCACCTTATAAAATTTATGAGCGACGAAATTAAACACGAATGTGGCCTCGCCTTTATTCGCCTTCGCAAATCTTTTAGTTATTACCAGCAGCAATATGGTTCAGTATTGTACGGCCTTAATAAGTTATACCTGCTGATGGAAAAACAACACAACCGTGGACAGGATGGTGCAGGAATTGCGACTGTAAAACTAAATGTAGAACCTGGCTACCCTTTTCTACACCGGATACGAAGCAGTGCCAACCAGCCCATTGCAGACCTGTTTTCACAGATTGGTAAAGAAATTGAAGAAATTGAAAAATATCAGCCTGATATTAAAAATCATCCCGGGCTTATGAAGGGCAATGTGGATCATTTAGGGGAGTTGCTATTGGGGCATTTAAGATATGGAACCCAAGGAAAAAACAATGTTGAATTTTGTCATCCTTTCATAAAACGAGACACTATTCCCGCAAGAAATTTAGCCCTGGCGGGAAACTTTAATCTTGTAAATACGGAGGAATTATTTAGCTTAATTAACCTTGAGCCGGGCGTATTTCAAAAGCAAAGTGACCTTGCGGCAATGATGGAAGTATTGCATCATTTCCTCGTAAAGGCAGACGAAGCCTTTCCCGGACAATTAGATGTTGCTAAAGTTTTAAAAAAAGCTGTTCCTCTTTTTGATGGTGGTTTTAATTTTTGTGGATTAACAGGTAATGGAAATGCTTTTGTTATGAGGGATGCACATGGTATTCGCCCATCTTATTATTATATTAACGATGATGTTATAGTTGCCGCCAGCGAAAGGGCGGCAATAAGAACCGCTTTTAATGTTGGCGAAAATGAGGTGCAAGAGCTAATGCCAGGCTGTGCTTTAATTGTAGATGCAGAAGGAGGATATACTATTGAACAAATTGTAGAGGCAAAGGAAAGAAAAGCCTGCAGTTTTGAACGTATTTATTTCTCCCGTGGCAGCGATGAAAAAATTTATAAAGAAAGAAAAGCACTGGGCAGGTATTTAAGTGAGCCAGTTTTAAAAGCCGTTGACTACGATTTAAAGAATACTATTTTTTCTTTTATTCCCAATACAGCAGAAACGGCTTTCTATGGCCTGCTAAAAGGTGCCGATGAATACCTGAAAAAAATTAAAATAGAGAGGATATTAAGCTGGGGTAATAACTTCGACGAAGAGAAACTTTCGGAAATGATTAGCCGAAAAATACGCTTTGAAAAAATCGCTATTAAGGATGTAAAATTGCGCACTTTTATTACCGAAGATAGTAGCCGAAACGAAATGGTACAGCATGTTTACGACATTACCTACGGCACAGTTAGAAAAGATATTGACACACTAGTAGTAATTGATGATTCGATTGTTAGAGGAACAACCCTAAGAGAAAGTATTATCCGCATGTTGGCAAGATTGGAACCAAAACGAATTATTGTAGTTTCTTCTGCGCCACAAATACGTTACCCCGATTGCTATGGTATTGACATGAGTAAAATGGGTGATTTTATTGCTTTCAAAGCTGCCATTGAATTATTATATGAAAGAAAACAAGAAGCGTTGCTTGATGATCTTTTATTAAAGTGCAAGGAATTGCAAAGAAATAACCAATTACATAATGAAAATGTTGTTCGGCAGGTTTACAAACAATTTACTTTAGAAGAAATTTCAGCAAAAATTGCACAACTTATAACGCCTAAGGAAATTAATATCCATGTAGATGTAATTTATCAAACCATTGAAACTCTGCACCTGGCTTGTCCAACAAATACGGGAGACTGGTATTTTACAGGTAATTATCCTACTCCCGGTGGCAATCGTGTTTGTAATAAAGCTTTTATGAATTATATGGAAGGAAAAAATGTGAGAGGATATTAAATGATTCTTATTTAAATAACCAAATAACAAACTTTCAGACTTTTATTAAAGTAAAGTGTGTTATTGTAACTATGAAGAATCAATTTTTTTTGTTTCTTTTTGGTAAGCTCATGCTAATGTAAATGTAATCAATCATGAAAACATTACTTCTTGTGCGCCATGCAAAAAGTAGTTGGGATTTGGCAACCCTCAATGACTTTGACCGTTCATTAAATGAGCGGGGCAAAAAAGATGCACCAGTGATGGCACAGCGTCTTTTAGATAGAAAGATAGATATTAATACATTTGTTTCAAGCCCGGCTAAAAGAGCAAAAAAAACAGCAGAACTTTTTTGTAGCATTTTTAAAAAAGATAAAGAGCAAATTGTTTTTATTCCTGCATTGTATCATGCCTCTTTAAATACTTTTTTTGAAGTTGTTACCCAGCTCAATGATGACTATAATTGCGTTGCCATTTTTTCACATAACCCCATAATCACTGAATTTGTAAACCAGCTTGTAGAAAATGTTACAATTGCAAATATGCCCACTTGTGGCGTATTTGCAGTAAAAACATCCATTACCAAATGGAAAGAATTTTCAACATCAAAAAAAGAGTTGCTTTTTTTTGATTACCCGAAAGCCGGATAAATTTAATTTAACAGATTGGTATTTTTTATTGAGTAGTGCTAATAGTTAATACAAATTTTTGAATCACGCTTTTGTATTGTTCCATATTAAAAGATGAATGTAAATAAGGAAATTGATCTGCTTTTTCTAACGCATCACTTAATAAAAATTCATGTTGTTCTACGCTATAAAATAGCTTTTGTAGCATTAAATATTGGGCAAGATACTCTTGTTCTGTTTGCCCAGGTGTAGGTATCAAAATTGCTTTTTTTTGAAGCTTTAGCATGTCCATCACTGTAGTATAGCCTGATCTGCTAATAATTATTTTAGATTGCTCAATCACCAGATTCAGTTCCTGAGTGGCAATATGGTTCCTTACATGAATTGTGTTATTTTCATTTGTTTTGGATATTTTATTTGCCTTTGGTAAACCTTGTACAAGTAATGCCGCACCATTATATTCTTTTAATTGAAACAATAATTCTTTTTCAAAAATAGTTCGTTGTGGCTCCGGTCCGGATAATAATATAAGCAAATCGTATTTTAACTCTGCACAGGGTTTTGTTTCAAATCTTGATAATCCTCCTATATACTTTATATTAGCCGGCAGAGGTGAAGGATGAGATAATTGGCCTGCAATATTACTATTCCCTTCAAAATCAGGTATCCAACATTCGTAATACTTTTTTATAAACCAATAATGGAGATTCATCAACAACCACTCAGAAAATCTATTGCCGGTTTTAATTAATAATTGGTGGGTAATATAAATAGAGGGGATATACTTATGATACAATCCAAATCTGTTATCTGATATAATGGCATCAATAGAATGATCTTTTACCACTTTTTTTAACCACTGATGTTCGCTGAATATTGAAAATAATAGCCTTGGGATTTGCAATATTATTTTTAATGGCAACCATTTTTTTTGTTGGGAATATTGTATTCTATATCCTTTGAGTGGTAAAAACGTCAATTCCGGAAACTCTTGCTCCAATAATGCCTGAATGGTTCTATCAGCTGCAATTAAGACCTCACAACCTTCTGCCAATAAACCTGTTATTAAAGGAATGCTTCTAGTTGCATGGCCAAGACCCCAATCCAACGGGGCTATAAGAATCTTATATGTTTTTGGCAAAATGTTAATTTCAAAATTAATTATTAAAAAATACAATAATTATGCACAAAATAAGTTTACATTTATAATCTTTAATTATGGTACGATTTTTAAAAGTAGGTTTTTTACTGATTTTGGTGACATCATTTTTACTAGTAAGTTGCAACGCTTCAAAAAAAAGCTGTGGTTGTCCTAATAAAAGAGGAATGGTTGGTTACTAATTAGAAGTACTTAAACCTGCATAAGTCTAAATATCAATGAATAGAATAAACCGCGATTTGCTTGTCTTGTTTAATCAGGAATTAATGAGCCCAAAGGCCATGGAGAACGAAGTTGAGTTATTACATGAACTTCTGTTTACTGTTGAGCGTTTGGAAAATTTGGTTACAGCTCACGAAATAATTGATTTAAATAAATACAAAATAATCAACAAAGAGATTACTCTCAGCAAAATCATTCGTCTTCAGGAATTAAAACCTTTCGTTTTCTTAAATTGTAAAAATTAGTTTTTCAATTT
>JAYWAU010000256.1:0-12491 GCA_043782265.1 Ferruginibacter sp.
CGAAGGCCATGATAGGAGAGGCGTAAATATTCATCTGCCAGTTTGTTGATGTCTGTTGGTTCTTTAATACCGCTGCTGCTTTGGCTGTGCTGTAGCATTCCTTTTACAATAGCATCTGCTCGTTTACCATGGTGGTTTATTTTTTCAAGATTTTGTTTTAAGTCATTTGCAATTTCTTTTGCATCGGCTAAATTCCCTTTGTCAATTTCTTCATTCATTTCATCCACCAACTCGCTACTTACCTCACTAAAATTATTGACGAAGTTCAAAGGGTTTTGAATTTCGTGTGCAATGCCTGCCGTAAGTTCGCCAAGGCTGGCCATTTTTTCGGATTGTATCAGTTGTGCTTGTGTTGACTTTAATTCCGACAATGTACTTTCTACTTTTTCTTTTTGATGTTGTAGTAAAACATTTGCTTTTTCTTTTTGCTTATTGTTTCTGAATAATATAATTGCAATTGCAAGCAACACTGATAACGCCGCCAATGCTCCATACCATCGCAAGCGATTTTGATAAGATATTTTTGCATCTTCCAACTCTTTTTGCCTTGCATCTTCCTGCGAAATCTGGTTTTGTATCGCTTCTATGGTACTTATACCATACAGGCTATCTTTAGCGGCATCTGCGATTTTTAAATACGCAAGCGCCAGCGCTGGTTGGGTGGAACCGTATATTTTTGCAAGTGTGCTGGCAGCTTTCATTACTTCTTTTTTAAAGGAAGCTTTTTGCCCGAATGCGAAGCCTTTCTTTGCAAAATAAACAGCCGAGTCGAGGTTATTTAATTTCAAGTACATCTCTGTAAGTCCATTGCAGGCTTTGGCTGCGTCACCAAAATCATTTATTGCCACGCTTGAATCATAACATCTATGGTAGAAAACATTTGCTGCTGCATTATTACCCATCTTTAAGTAAATGCTTCCAAGTGTTCCATAAAATTGTGTTTTTATTACATGAACGGTATCCTTTGGCATGATAGTATGTGCCAGAGCTGAGTCGGTTTTGTTAAGCCGCACAAAGGCATCTGCTAAAAAAACATGGTCAATCTGAGATGCAACCATTAACCTCAATTCGTTATCTATAACCAATGCTTTTCTGTCGAACTCTACAGCTTTTGTATAGTTCTCTAATTCAAAATACACGGCACCCAAACGCCGGTAGCTTCGGGCAATATCTTCTTTTAAATTATGCTGCTGTGCAATAGTCAATGATTTATAAAGTACATCCAGGGCTTCTACAAAATTTCCTTGTTGGCGCAATATGCCGCTCAATCCTGCCAGCGCCCTGGAAATATAATGCGGGTAACCGGATTTTTCTGCCAGTTGAAGCGATGCCTTTCCATATTTTAAAGAAGAGTCTTTATCAATGCCTTCATAATTTAAGCCCAACTTCCCGGTTAGCAAACTTCTTGTTGTGTCGTTTGTAGCAGCTGCCAGTTTCTTTTTATTATTTACAATCTCTTCTGCTTCGCCCCGCCCCCTTTGTTGACTGCTTTGGGCCTGTAATGCAGAATAGGAGCCTATTAAAATAACAATATAAAAGCATTGCTTCATTTTCATATTAATTATGCAGTAAGTTGAATAATAAATGTTGCTCCTTCGCCTTCCTTCGTTTCCACTTTTATTTCCCCGCCATGTGCTTTTACAATATCATAACTCAAACTCAACCCTAAACCCGTTCCTTGCCCGGTAGGTTTGGTGGTGAAGAAAGGTTGAAAGATTTTGTCTAATATCTTTTTAGGAATGCCCGGACCATTGTCTTTTACACTAATAAAAACGGTATCCCCCATTTTTTTTGTACTCACCCAAACAGTAGGATTGTGTGTATAATCAGGGTCCAAGAACCCCCCTTTGGGGGGCAGGGAGGCTGCATAAAAAGCATTTGTAAGTAAATTTAAAATCACCCTTCCCATATCCTGCGGAATGATATTGATTTCGCCAATGGATTCATCAAATTCCGTTTTCATCGTCACATTGAAAGAATTATCTTTTCCTCTTAATCCATGATAAGCCAATCTTAAATATTCATCCGCCAATTTATTAATATCCGTAGGTTCTTTTATACCAATGCTGCTGCGGCTGTGTTGAAGCATACCTTTTACAATGGCATCGGCACGTTTGCCATGGTGGCTTATTTTTTCTTCATTAGCGATAACATCATTGGCGATTTCTTTTGCATCATCTAAATTTCCTTTGTCTATTTCACCTTTCATTTCAATCAATAATTCTTTGTTGACGTCTGAAAAATTGTTCACAAAGTTTAAAGGGTTTTGTATTTCATGTGCAATGCCCGCAGTGAGTTCACCAAGGCTAGCCATCTTTTCTGATTGGATCAATTGTGCCTGGGTAGCTTTCAATTCCATGAGGGCGTTCTCTGCTCTGCTCTTTTCCTCTTTCAGATTTTGCAAATATATCCTGGCCTGCTTGAGGTCTTTGAATCGGGAATAGGCAAGAGAAAAGACGGAAGAGACCCGTTTAAGCAAATCCCAACTCTCCTGTGAAATAACATTTGCATCAGACTGGCAAATCGCACCATTAGAAAATTTACAAAGGTGATATGATCTGTCAGGCATCTCTTCCCCATAATAGCCACGAAGGGGTTCGCACCTTGCCTCGCAGTAGTGAATCCACTCTTTGTGGTGAGTGGCTGTTATGACGATTGAAGTTTCCTGAGCTTTCGAATTATAAAACTGCAGCATTTCACGGCCTACCCAGGTATCTTGCAGGTCCAATTCAAATTCGCAACTCACTGTTTGGTTTTCAGCAATCCGCAAATCTGTTAATGCAAACCAGCATTCCGATTTCCCGATTGATTCATCATAAATATAAATGTGACAAGTTTCCAGTTCGTCCTTACCCAGTGTTCCCATCTCATGTCGAAATACCTGCGTTACATTTTTCAGTTCTTCAGGTTGTTGCATGGCCTGTGCCCTGGCCCTGACTCGCTCTAATGCCGATTCAACCAGTGCCTCCCTTGCACTCGTTTCAGCCTTCTGCAAGTCAAGGAAGCGGGCGTAGATTAATCCAAATACCTGCGCAACCCGGATCATGGTTTTGCATTGCTCTTCGGTGAGTGGCTGATTAGTGACCACATTGATGGTACCACCGGAATAAAAGAAGAAATAAAAATACTCAGTTTCATAAAGCACCTGCTGTTTTGGTATCGAGAGATACGTAGACATGGTCTGATAGTATGACCTGACTTCATCCCCTGACAGTATCGTGAGGGCGTATGGCTTATGCTCCCATCTTGCAGGGATAATATTTTCAAATACAGGATGAATATGTAAATTGAAATAATAGAGCATCCGGATCATTTCCCCACTATCGGAATAACTCGTCAGCCATAATTCCATGGCTTCGTCAGGATCGTCAAAAATGCCAACGGCCGTCCGGAGCGCATTAATCCCAAGTTCGTGCAACTGCTGTAATAAAACCGCCGATGTTTCCCCCAATTCAGAGCTGGATCTCATCGCCCCTGCCCTAAGCCTCACATTATCAAGGGCAGCTTCAATTTCGAGTTCCCGGTTTTTGCGTTCCAGTGCAATGGCCTGGTCGGCCAATTGCTTTTTTAAACTGGCGTTTTCTTCCATTAGCTTTTCTTGCGGCTGGTAATTCATACGCTCAATTTAAAATAATTGAAAGAAATAAATGTGCTTATTTACTGATGGACAGAAGGGATTTTGCTTTCAGTGCATTGAAAACGGGTATATTTTTGATTATCGATCCGACTGTACAGCGTAATTATTCCGCAGTCTGCAGATCAATAATATTTGATATTTCGGTAATGCTATTGGCAGGAAACCCACCCAACCGTGCATGCTCACGAATTAATTCTTCACTAGGAGCCAGGTAAATACAATAAATCTTATCTCCAGCCACATAGCTATGAATCCATTGAATTTCCGAACCAAGGGTGCACAAGACGTCTCTTGACTTTTGCGAAATCGCCTTCAAATTTTCAGCGGGAAACTTCCCCGCACCCGGTATTTCTCTTTCAATGATAAATTTTGGCATAGCTATATCAATTTATGCTGTTAATACTGCTCCAACATTTGCCGTTAAAAATGTCAGGTAAATTACAAATCTTCTATTAGCTTAGCAAGTTAGTTTTTTTTTCTATGATTTCATTAGTTTGATCTAAGTGAAAACAAATAATTTGAGAATATAGTCAATAGCATACAAGGACGTCGCATTTCCTGTGAAAGGTATTTGATTAAAGTAAAAATATTAAAATGTTCAGAAATTTTTACACAACTGCATTGAGGCTCTTCTTCGAGGGCAACCAAATCATAAACTCAGATCCCTCACTTTCCTTCGTCTCCACTTTAATCTCTCCACCATGCACTTTAATCTCTCCACCATGCGCTTTAATAATATCATAACTCAATGATAAACCCAATCCTGTTCCCTGCCCTGTTGGTTTGGTAGTAAAGAAGGGTTGAAAGATTTTATCCAACACTTTCTGAGGAATACCGTTGCCGTTGTCATTCACTTTTATCTCAACTTTGTCATTAATTTTTTTTGTACTTACAGAAACAGCCGGCTCATAACCTTCTGGCTGTTGTTTGTTTTTCTCATCAACTGCATAAAACGCATTGTTAATTAAATTCAATAGCACACGTCCAATATCCTGCGGAATTATATACATGATGCCAATACTCTCATCGAAATCTGTTTTCAATGTTGCATTAAATGATTTGTCTTTTGCTCTTAACCCATGATAAGCCAGACGCAAATATTCATCAGCCAGTTTGTTAATGTCTGTAGATTCTTTTTGCCCGGTGCTGGTTTGCGAATGTTGCAACATGCCTTTTACAATGGCATCGGCACGTTTGCCATGGTGGTTTATTTTTTCTTCATTAGCGATAACATCATTGGCGATTTCTTTTGCGTCATCTAAATTTCCTTTGTCTATTTCATCTTTCATTTCAATCAAATATTCTTTGTTGACGTCTGAAAAATTATTGACGAAGTTTAAAGGGTTTTGAATTTCATGTGCAATGCCAGCGGTGAGTTCTCCAAGGCTTGCCATTTTTTCTGAGTGAATTAATTGTGCTTGCGTGGACTTGAGTTCTGTTAGTGATTTTTCCACATGCTGTTTTTGTTCTGCTATTTCTTCTTTTTGTTTTTGCAATAGCTCATTGGCTTTTTTACGGTTGCGGTTATTTCTGTACAACAGAAAAGCAATCAGCATAAAAACGCCAATACCGGCCAGCATTGCATATGTCCTGATTTTAGTTTGTGTTTGTATTTTTTCTTTCTCTAACTCATCCAGCCGCAATTGCTCATCAAGTCCCATATTCTGAAATTCCCTGATCTTTTTTCTTTCATCATTATTCAGGCTGTCTTTTAATGCATAGGATAATTTCAAATAAGCATAGGCACTGTCTGTTTGACTTTGCTCACGATAGACGGAGTAGAGTAAATCGTATATTCTTGCCTTTACGGATTAGTCCTTTACTTCGTTAATTACGGCTAAGCCTTTTTTTGCATAAAACAGGCTTGAGTCTGTTTTATTTTCACCATAATACAGGTCGGCAATTGAATAATAAGCATATCCCAGTGGTGAAAGATTATTTTGTTCCTCACCAACCCGTATTGCCTTAAACAGTGTTTGCTTCGCTAATTCAATATTTCCCGTTTTACGATAGATGTCACCGACATTTCTTAAAGCTTCAACTTCATAATATCTTTTTCCTTCTAAGTTTGACAAGCCTGAATAATAAGCCAGGGATTTATTTCCAAAAACCAAAGCTGAATCGAACTTGCCAATGACAGTGTTTGCCCAGGTTAAATTCATATTGACCAGTGCCAGCATTGCTGTATCCTTAATAGATACAGCAATACGTTCTGTTTCCCGGTAACTTAAAATTTGCTTATCGGTATTACCGGTATAACCGTATAAGTGTCCCATCTTGTGGTAAGTGTCTGAAATTATGCTGGACTTAATAAAGCTGACAGTTTTCTCCTGATAGTAGGTAAAATAATAGGGATACTTTTCGATTGCCGGGTCCCCTGCAATATTTAAAGCTTGAAAAAAAGATTTAAGTGCTTCAGGATATTTTTCCATCAGTGTTTGCACATATCCCAGGTCAGCTAAATATTGAGCTGCATTTAATTTAAAATTAAATTTCTTTGATAAGGTTAAGGCCCGGATGTTATACAACAATGCACTGTCACGGTTTACCTCCTGGTACGACTGGCCTATATCGCGGTATATAACCATGCGAATGGTATGATTGGCTGCGCTATTCAGGGCGAGACGCAGACTGTCCATTTGTTTGTGCTGTGACTGTTGTGCCCCGACAAAAGCAGGTAATAATAATAACAATATGGTTTTTACAAATAGCTTCATACAATTAGTTTAAGATATTGGTAATTGAATAATAAACTCACTTCCTTTACCTTCCTCTGTTGTTACATTTATTTCTCCATCATGTGCCTTTACAATATCATAAGCCAATGATAAACCCAATCCCGTTCCTTGGCCTGTTGGCTTTGTGGTAAAGAAGGGTTGAAATATTTTGTCTACTATTTTTTGTGGAATGCCATTGGCGTTATCTATAACTTTTATTTCGAGTTTTCCATTTAATTTTTTTGTACTTATTGACACAGTTGGTTCATATTTTTCAATATGCTGTTTGCTTTTTTCATTGGTGGCATAGAAAGCATTGTTATATAAATTCAAAATTACCCGGCCAATATCCTGCGGAATGATGTTTACGCTGCCGATACTTTCATCAAAATCTGTTTTTAAGATTGCATTAAACGATTTGTCTTTTGCCCTGAGCCCATGGTAAGCCAGTCTTAAATATTCATCGCACAGGGCATTTATGTTTGTTGGTTCTTTTTGATTGCTGCTGCTGCGGCTGTGCTGGAGCATACCCTTTACAATACTGTCCGCCCGCCTGCCATGGTGATTTATTTTTTCCAAATTTTCAATCACATCATTCATTATTTCCCGAGCCTCTTCGGTATTACCTTTCTCAATGGCCTCTTTCATTTCACCCAGCAACTCTTTACTTACCTCGCTAAAGTTGTTGACGAAGTTTAACGGGTTTTGAATTTCATGGGCAATGCCTGCGGTGAGCTCTCCAAGGCTGGCCATTTTTTCAGATTGGATCAGTTGCTTTTGGGTGGACTGCAGTTCAGTTAATGCCGCTTCTGCCTTTTGCTTGGCGTTTTTAATCGCTATCAAATCCTGCTCAGCCTGCACAGCATGAGCTTCGGAAATTTGCAGATCATTAAAGCGGGTGAACGTAAGGTTGAACACCGCTGCAAACCTTTCCAATAATTGTAAAGTTTCAACAGGTTGTTCATCTGGCGAAGCCATACCAATAAAACCATTGCTGAAATAGGCTATATCCTGTACCCTTCTTTTTTGCGTAAGCCCTTCTTTAAATGGTACGCCCAAACGGGTAAGGTATTGAAAATAACTCCCCAGTTCATCGCCCTGCATATCTATCACCAGTGATTTTCTTTGCTGCTTCCATCCTTCAAACATTTTCAGGAAAGTGGCATTATCCTTTATGTTAGCTGCAAAGGTAGTACTGACTTTACTGCCATCTTCGTCGGTTATCCAAAACTCAGTTTCCCCTGTTTCAGATTTAATGATAGAGATGTATAAACGATTAGGTTCGATACCCAATGCAATTAATTGCTGAAATAATACCGCTGCTGTTTCTATAAGTTCATCGCTATTTTGCATGGCGAGTGTGCGGCTCCTTACTCTTTCCAAAGCAGTTTCAATTCTTGCTTCCCTTGCCTGGGCTTCGGCAAGTGCAATGTCAGTATAGCGTTGATAGGAGAGGTTAAACACATTTCTAAAGCGCTTTAGTATGGCTAATTCTTCGGCACTGATGACTTTAAATGTACAGATACCAAATGCACCAATACCGAAGGAATATAGATAATAATGCAATCCATCCGCAGCATCCAGACTTTCTTCTGGTGGTTGCCCGAGTGTGTTATAGAGATAAGATTTCCATTCTTCCAATTGTTCCTTTTCAATTACATTGTAAACCAGGCCATCACCTGCATTGCTGATGATATCATAAATACGCCTTGTATTTGAATGGCTGTTATAATTTACTTCAACCTTATCCGCCCCGGTAACCACGGCGTAATCATAATTCATAAATTTTTCTATTTCATCGTTTCGAATATAAATCTGGGCAGCACGTAAATTTTTAAAACCAAGTATTTGCAATTGGGCAAATACTGATTGGCAAATGGTAAACAAATCATCCGATTTCATCATGCTCATAGCAACTGAACGTACCCTTTCCAATGCAGCTTCTATCTGTGCTTCTCTTGCCTGTGCTTCTGCTTGTTTTAAATCATTGAAACGGGTATAGGTCATTTCAAAAACTTTTGCAAAGCGCATTATTGTTTGCTGTTCTTCCGGTGAAAAATGTTCAGCCGCCAATATCAACAGGTACCCATCCGAAAAATTTGCGCAATTAAAAATTATCCGGTCAGGAATTTTTGAAAAAATATTGTCTACAACAAATGGAGGAACATAATTTGCCAAAAACCGGTGATGCTCTTTGTTTGCTTCTCCCTGTATTTCGAAAATATGAAGTGGTTTCTTTTCTTTCCAGTCTTTGTAGCGACTGTCCAGCACCTGATCGCCGTTTAAAGGAAAGACAATAAAGTTGGGAAGCAGGGAGCCATCCGGAAGTACTACCCAAGCCGTTTGTGTTTGCTTTGCTTCATCCACAAACATATACCCACAACTAAAAGTGTTGATGCCAAGATTTCCAAATTCATGGTATAGCAGTTGTGCGGCATCGGCAAGCTCATCACTTTTTTGCATCGCCATTGCTCTTGCCCGCACTCTTTCCAACCCTAATTCTATCTGTGCTTCTCTTGCCTGTGCTTCTGCTTTTTGCAGATCAAGAAAACGGGTATAGGTTTGCTCAAATACTTTTCCAAGGCGTTTGAATATATCATGTGCTTCTGGTACCGGTTCATAAGTAATAAACATCAGGCTTACTTTGGAACCAAACACAAAATGTTCATATTGGTGAGAAGGGAACCGGACTCCGTCCTGCAGCATTATTTCAAACTGTTTCTCACCAAGCCCGGTAAGTGCACGGTACAATTGTTTGATCTTTTCTCCTTCAACATATTGCACATCAAATTCGACTCCGCTTTTCCTGGCATTACTGATATCCATTAATGCCTCAGCCATCTCTGTCTGAACTGTATAAGGTTCAATGAAGCCCCCATTGGGACTTGTTATATAATCTACGTAAGAATTATTATCTTCACTCCAGACATTAAAACCTGCTGTCCAGGTTTTAATGCCCAAGGCACCAACCTGTTCAAATAATAAGCCTGCTACATCAGTTAATTCATCACTCTTTTGCATGGCCATGGTTCTTGCACGAACTCTTTCCATTGCCAGTTGAATTTGTGATTCTCTTGCCTGAGCTTCGGATTTTTGTAAGTCAAGAAATCTTGTATAGGTCTGTTCAAAAACTTTCGCAAAGCGTTTGAAAACATCATGCATTTCAGGGAAATGCTTGTAGGTTATAAAGATCAGGTTACCGTAGGCAAAGTTGGCTATATGATCAATTTGAAAAACAGGGAACTCGAACCCCTGATCTAGCATGCTTTGCAGCAAATCTCCAACACCAGGAAGTGAAAGCATATATTGATAATGGTCCCTTTGGAAATCACCTTCTTTTTCATAAACAAAAAGCTCATCGCCACGCCTTCTTGATTCATCAAAGCTTTTGAATACGGGGTGTTCCGTTAGCGGGATTTTGCAGGGAGATTGCGATATGATTCCGTCGGGTGTACCAGCGTAATAGGTGAATTCTTTGTCTCCGGTTTCCCAGATATTAAACCCGCAATTCCACTGAGGTACTCCCAGTGCTTTCACTTGCTGAAATAAGATGGAAGCTACCTCCAGCAATTCATCACTATGCTGCATGGCCATGGTTCTTGCACGAACTCTTTCTAATGCCAATTGAATTTGCGCTTCTCTTGCTTGTGCTTCGGCTTGTTTCAAGTCAAGAAAGCGGGTATAGGCTTGTTCAAAAACCCTGGCAAATCGTTTTAAAATTTCATTGTCACTTTCCGAAAAAGTCTTTTCGGAATAGCGAATAATAATTATTGCTGCATTTTTTGTAATGGCAATTGACCGTGTGCATGCCGGTCCTTCCATTATCAATTTCTTTTTAGCTTCCGGTATATTTTTGAAATCAGAATGTTCGAAAGTATAATTGAAGTAGCTGTTCTTTTCTTCAATAGAATAAGTTTTTGTAAAGAGATCCAGCCCATTTTCTTTTGCTGTAAAAATATCGGTATGGAAAGGGTGGTTAAAAAAAGGAAGATGAAATGGTACTGCATATTTATGACCTGGTGCAGCCGTCCAAAGATTAAGTTCTTTTATACCTTCTTTATAAATATTGATGTTAATGGTATCTAATTCAATATTTAAATCTGTCATCCTTTCTAAAACAACTGTAACTACCTCCTGAAGCTCATCAGTTTTATGCATAGCCAGCGAACGGGAACGTACCTTTTCTAATGCCATTTCTATTGTTGCTTCCCTTGCCTGTACTTCTGCTTTTTGTAAGTCAAGAAAACGCTTATAGGTCATTTCAAATACCCTTGTGAATCTGGCCAGCAAAGCCTCCTCTTCTTCTGTTAATTTAGAATCGCCAACAATGTGCAGATACCCATGCGAAAAATTACCCATGTAAAAAAATGTTGGATCAGGGAACTGAGTAGCCACCATTTCTTCCGCTTCTTTGGAACCAAAATGGAGAGCCGCAAATGCCAAATGCTTTTTAAGTTCATCCCCACCTACTTCCTGGTAAAAGACCGGATCTTTTTGTTTCCATCTTTCGTACCGTTGTTGAAAAACAGGATCACCCGTTAATGGCAGCTTGAAGTTTTGAAAAATATCGCCATCGAAATTTGTAATCGAAACAAACTGGCTATGACTTTCTTCATCAATAAGAACAAACCCGCAGGTAAAATACTGAGTAATGTTTAATGATCTGAATTCACTATACAGAAGCGTAGCGGCTTCCAGCAACTCTTCGCTTTTATACATGGCCATTGTTCTTGCCCGAACTCTTTCAAGGGCAAGTTGAATCTGTGCTTCTCTTGCCTGTGCTTCTGCTTTTTGCAGGTCGAGAAAACGGGTGTAGGCTTGTTCAAAAACTTTAGAAAACTGTTGTAGTATTTCGTTTTCTTTTTCAGAAAAGGGTTTGTTACTATAACGTCCAAGCTGTATCCCCGTGTTTTTAAGTAATGCTATTGAAACGGTATATGCTTCAGAATCCAGGATAAACTTTTTTCTTTCATCCGGAATCATTTTAAAATCGGAATGTTCAAAAAGATAATTCCAGATCTTGTTTTTTTCTTCATAGTTAAAGGTTTTTGCAAAAAAGCTTTTGCTTTTAATTGCATCAAATAATTCTGCCATAACAGTGTGACCGGCTACCGGTATATGAATGCTTTGTGTACTATAATCCTTGTCTGATTCCATTCCAATCCAGATATTCAGATCTGTGCTGTACTCTGATAAAAGATATATACTGGCTGAAGTCATTTCTATATTCAAATCTTTTAATTGCCTGAACACCGTACTGGCGACTTCTTTCAGTTCTGTACTTTTATGCATAGCCAATGAACGTGAACGAACTTTTTCCAATGCCGTTTCAATCTGGCCTTCTCTTGCCTGTGCCTCTGCTTTTTGCAGATCAAGAAATCTTGTATAGGTCTGTTCAAAAACTTTTGCGAAGCGTTTGAAAATAGTTTCTTCGGGATAGGGTTCTGTGGTGATGATAAAAATATAACCATTTTTAAAATAAGCAGCATGCCATCGTTGCCAGGTTGGGAAATTAAAACCTGCGGCAAGAATATTTTCAAATGCTGGCCGAACAGTCGGCAGGGTCATCATATAATCGTAGTGTGTTTTCAATGCTTCGCCTTCTTTTTCTTCAGCGTAAAAATCCGCTCCTGCTTTCCAGGCATCGTACATATTTTTATGAGCAGACATTGCTCCTGTATTCGGAACATACATGGGTGGATGCATACCGCTTTCTGTGCAAGCCCAACATTCATCCTCATTTTTATCCGGGTCGCATAATGCAAAACCGCTTGCCCACAGATTGCCGGCTAATTTGCGAAGCTCATTAAATAATACGGTGGCTGCATCACCCAACTCGTCAGTTTTATGCATCGCCATCGTTCTGCTTCTCACTCTTTCCAATGCTGCTTCTATCTGCGCTTCCCTTGCCTGTGCTTCTGCTTTTTGCAGATCGAGAAAACGGGTATAGGTTTGTTCAAAAACTTTTGCAAAGCGTTTGAAAATATCATGTGTTTCAGGAACCGGTTCATAAGTAATAAATAACAAGAAGCCTTGTGAAAAATAAGCACAATGAAATATTTGGAAAGTAGGTAAGGGGTGACCTGCAGCAATAATAGAATCTAAAATTTCTCCTACTACAGGCAGCGTACGCATAT
>JAYWAU010000257.1:0-12489 GCA_043782265.1 Ferruginibacter sp.
GTGTTATTTATTTTAGATTATTTAGATAAGATGAAAAAAGCAAGACTGTAATATGTCTTGCTTTTTAATGTGTTTTGGCAAACATTACAATTTACCTGACAATTCTTTACCAGCTTTAAACTTAGCTACTTTTTTAGCTTTGATTTTAATAACAGCTCCAGTTTGTGGATTGCGGCCGTTACGGGCAGCTCTTTTAGAAACTGAAAAAGTACCGAAACCAACTAAAGTTACTTTACCATTTCCTTTTAAAGTTTTTGTAACTGCTTCCACAAAAGAATCTAAAGTTGCATTGGCTTGTGTCTTAGTAATGCCGGCATCATCAGCAATTTTTGAAATTAATTCTGCTTTGTTCATAATTATATTTTTGAAATTTTATTAACTGCAACAAATATAGAAGGTTTTTAATTGCAACAAAATTTTTTCTATGAAAATTTATTACTAATAAATCGCTGAAAACCGCAAGGAACAAGGGATTTATACATTTTAAGAAAGAAACACTACCCCCCAAAATTTACTACACCTGCTGTAATGCAGTGCTGTAGCGGTTTTCAGTTATATTAACCTCAAAACCAATGCCCATGCGGTTTTGAGGTTAATATACAAAGGAATTTTATTTAACAAAACGAATTTATTTGTTTTGCACAATTAGTTAACAACCTGCATTAATGATCGAAATGCAATGAATTTATTGCCCCATTTATCAAAAGATTTTTGACGCATACTATGCGAAAATTTTTCAATGTAATGGTTATACAAGCTTTTACTTTCTGCACTATATTGAACAGCGTAAGTGGGTCCTTCAGTATCATCAGTTTCTAATAATCTTAATATCCCTGCTTCAGTAAAGCAACCTGTTTCAATCATGTCTGGTATGTGTTCTTCTTTTAACCAAGCCAGCCATTCCTGATGTATATCGGCGTCTATTTTTGATGTTACATTGTAAATGTACATGAGTGGTTTAATTTTTAATTTCAACAAATACCGGGCAATGGTCACTATGTTTTACATCCGGGAAAATATCAGCATCTACCAGTTGTTTTTTTAGAGGTTCAGTAACAGTGATGTAATCAATGCGCCAGCCTTTGTTGTTTAAACGAACAGTCGGGAAACGTTGGCTCCACCAGCTATAGCGGTGTGGTTCGGGATGAAATTCTCTGAATGTATCTATCCATCCAGTACCTAAAAATTTTGTCAGCCATTCACGTTCCTGTGGTAAAAAGCCACTGCTGTTTTTATTGCCTTTTGGGTCGTGAATGTCAATTTCGTTATGCGCAATATTATAATCGCCTACCAGGATAATTTTTGGAAATTTCTTTTTTAATTCAGTAAGGTATGTATGAAATTCATCCAGCCAGATGTATTTGAATTGTTGTCTTTCATCACCGCTTGTACCAGAAGGAAAGTAGGCATTGATTAACCGAATGTCTCCAAAATCTAATTGTATAACCCTGCCCTCATCATCACTTGATGCATGGCCGTTACCAAGTACTATATTGTCTGGTTTTATTTTAGAGAAAACAGCCACCCCGCTATAGCCCTTTTTATTTGCGCTAAACCAATGATGGTGAAACCCGAGTTCATCCAGCTGTTTGTAATCCACATCATCTTTAGTTGCCTTAGTCTCCTGCAGGCAAATAATATCTGCCGGGTTGGTTTTAAGCCAATCAATAAATCCTTTTTTAATTGCGGCACGTATGCCATTTACATTGTAAGAAATGATACGCATGATATAGATATTTAGCTAACGGTTTTATAATTAAATACAACATTATTTTTTCACTTTACCACCTGCCGGTAAAGTAACGCCCAAACTTAAAATCATTTCATAGGTACCGAAGGCATGCTTTGCAGTGCCTTCGTAAATTTTTAAATTAGCGTAACGGGCATAGTCAATCTTGTTGGAATATTCCAGGTAAACATAGTTAAAGAAAGTTGTTCTTATAGCAGCTTCCGCTCCAATGTTCCATCCACCAAACTGAAAACCCTGTTTATTTTTTTGGCCAAAGAAAGCATTTTCCACATGAGGAATAACCGGCCCTATACCGGCCTTTCCTAAAAAATCAACCTTTATATTTTCCTTTCTATCTGCATACCAATGCCAGCGTTTTACTACATTGAAAAGTAGAAAATTTGCGCCATTGTTAAGGTAATACCAAAAACCGTTTGGTTGTGAAAAATTAACAACGGTATCAGTACTTTTACTATTGAGCGTGCCTTTAATCCTTGCTTCCTGATCCGCAAAAATAAATTTAGTATGATCAAAATTTATTTCAAAAGCAATACCCTTTTTTTTATCAACAACAAGACCAATTCTATAATTGTATTGCGGTATAGTAAATGCTTTGGTAAATAAGCCTTCATCCCATCCGGGATGATCGTGCCCTTTGATATTTACGAAACTGTATTTATTACCAAGTGAGGGTTGATTTATTTTTACCGTACTATTGGTATACCATTCCTTATTATAACCCCAGGAGAAATAGAACTCTTTTTTTCTTTCTGCTTTTTTGTTTTGCGAAGTGGCAGACAACTCAATTAAACAAAATAAAAATAATAAGATTACGGGTAGGATATTTTTTTTATGCTTCATTAAACAGTGTTTTCTTTACATGGCAAAAATAGCCAAAAAGCAAATGTGTTGCTGTTATTATTGGTAGTTACTTAATATGATTTTTTATTTAACCTGGTAAAGTAGCCTGGTTAATCCAGTATGGGACTTAACCATCTTTTCATTTCTTCCAACGGTATTTGTTTTCTTTCTGTATAATTTGTTAACTGGTCTTCATTTATTTTACCAACCCCAAAATATTTACTTGCCGGATTGGCAAAATACCAGCCGCAAACGGATGATGCCGGATACATTGCCAAAGATTCAGTAAGATGAATACCTGTTGTTTCTTCGCCACCTAGCAAGTTGAACAGTTTATATTTTTCTGTATGGTCCGGACAGGCAGGATACCCTGGTGCCGGACGAATACCCTGGTATTCTTCTTTGATCAGTTGGTCATTTGATAGGTGTTCTTCTTTAACATAACCCCAATATTCCAGCCTGGTTTTTTTGTGCAGCACTTCTGCAAATGCTTCTGCAAAACGATCTGCCAATGCCTGTAAAATGATCTTGTTGTAATCATCCAGGGTATCTTCGAATTTTTTAATGTGCGGTTCAATGCCTTCAATCGTTACTGAAAAGGCACCAATGTAATCCTGCTTTGTAAAACCTTTTGGTGCAATAAAATCTGCCAGCGATAAATTGGGTTGTCCGGCCGCTTTTTTAATCTGCTGCCTTAGAAATTGTAATTCAATATCCGTTTTACCGGCTGGCCAAAAACCAATAACACCTTTTGCCGTTAACCATTTCTCCTTAATAATTTTTTGTAGTATTTTTTTTGCATCGTTGTATAGATTGGTAGCAGCTTTACCAATAACTTCATCTGTTAATAAGGCAGGAAACTTACCATGCATTTCCCAGGCAATAAAAAAGGGCTGCCAGTCAATGTACTCTGCTATCTCTGCAAGATCATAATTCTCAAAAATATTTGTACCTGTAAATGTTGGAGTAACCGGTGTAAAACTATCCCAGTCAATTGCTGCACCGTTTTGCTGAGCTTCAGCAAAAGGTAAATAATTTTTTACTGTTTTACGGTTGGCAAAATCTTCTTTTAACTTATGGTACTCATTTTTTATCCCGTTTAAAAAATCCGGCTTCTGTTCTTTGCTTAACAAGCTGCCGGCAACGGTTACACTACGGCTTGCATCTAATACATGTATTACCCCATTGTCATATTCCTGTGCAATTTTTACAGCGGTGTGCATACGGCTGGTAGTGGCACCACCAATCAATAAAGGCTGTGTCATTCCCCTGCGTTTCATTTCATGTGCCACATGTACCATCTCATCCAGGGAAGGCGTAATAAGGCCGCTAAGCCCAATGATGTCAACATTGTTTTTTACGGCGGCGTCTAAAATTTTATCTGTTGCCACCATTACACCTAGGTCAATGATATCATAACCATTACAACCCAATACCACACCAACAATATTTTTACCAATATCATGTACATCGCCTTTTACCGTTGCCAGTAAAATTTTTGCAGCACCGGCTGCTTCCTCATTGGTAGTGCCTGCTGCCAGGTGAGCCTGTTTCCTGTCTTCTTTTTCCTGTTCAATAAATGGTGTAAGTACTGCTACGGCTTTCTTCATTACCCGGGCACTTTTTACAACCTGTGGCAAGAACATTTTGCCTGCACCAAATAAGTCGCCCACGATGTTCATTCCATCCATTAACGGGCCTTCAATTACGTCCAGGGGTTTAGGATATTTTTGGCGGGCTTCTTCCGTATCAGCATCTATATAATCTGTAATGCCATTTACAAGAGAATGGGAAAGGCGTTTTTCAACCGGATCATTTCTCCACTTTTCATCCTTTATTTCTACCTTACCCTTTGCCTTAACCTTCTCGGCATGTATGATTAATTTTTCAGTGGCTTCATTGTTATCATTGTTTTTGTTCAGGATTACATCTTCACACAGATTCCGTAAAGTAGGTTCAATTTCATCATACACTACCAACTGGCCTGCATTTACAATACCCATATCCATCCCCGCTTTAATGGCGTAATACAGAAAAACGCTGTGTATAGCTTCCCTTACATGATCGTTTCCCCTGAAAGAGAAGGATACATTGCTAACACCTCCGCTTACTTTGGTAAGCGGCATTAGTTTTTTTATTTCAGCAGTGGCTTCAATAAAATCAACTGCATAATTATTGTGCTCTTCAATACCTGTTGCAATGGCAAAAATATTGTGGTCGAAAATAATATCCTGCGGATGAAAACCCACCTGTTCTGTTAATATCTTATAAGCCCGGTGGCATATTTCAATTTTACGTTCTTTGGTATCAGCCTGCCCTACTTCATCAAACGCCATTACAATCACCGATGCGCCATAGCTCTGGCAAATAAATGCCTGTTCAATAAATTTTGCTTCTCCCTCTTTCATGGAGATGGAGTTTACAATGCATTTACCCTGCACACATTTTAACCCTGCTTCAATGATCTGAAATTTGGAAGAATCGATCATGATCGGGATTTTGGCAATGTCCGGCTCGGCCTGTACCAGGTTCAAAAAAGTGGTCATTGCTTCCACGCCTTCCAGCATGGCATCATCCATGTTGATATCAATCACCTGTGCCCCACTTTCTACCTGCTGGCGAGCAACACTCAATGCTTCTTCGTACAATCCATCTTTAATAAGGCGTGCAAATTTTTTACTACCGGTAACGTTGGTACGTTCTCCAACATTTACAAAATTTGTTTCGGGCCTCACCACCAGGGGCTCTAATCCGCTCAGCCTTAAAAATGGTTTTATTATTGTTGTCTCGCTCATAATTTAATTTTTGTTGGGGTATGGAAGCCCAATTGCTTTTCTCTTTATTGGTGGTTGCAACAGCTTTTTCAAGATCACAAATATGTTTTGAATATCTTCATCACGTGCAGTCAGTTTATTTTCAATCCTTTCTATTTTTAAATACAGGTCTTTATTATCCAGCAATAATTGTTTCATTTTTATAAACACCCTTATAATCTGGATATTTACCCGGATAGCAATTTCAGAATTCAATACACTTGAAAGCATAGCCACTCCTTGTTCTGTAAATACATAAGGCAATTTTCTGGTGCCACCCCTGCCAACTTGCTTTGATATCACAGATTGTGATATCAAAGATTCAAATTCTTTTGGGATAATTGAAACATGAAATCATCCGGAAATCTAAGGCTGTTTCTTTTCACCGCCTGGTTTAGTGCAGATGTCTGAACGCCATACATTTCTGCCAGATCTTTATCCAGCATAACTTTAATGCCACGGATAATATGTACCCGGTCAATAATTAATTGCTCTGTAATTTCTACAATAGCTTCTTTGGCTTTTGGCATAAACCACTTTTTATTAATCTATAACTGATCTGAAACTTGTTCTACAATGCTGCTTCCAATACCGGCAATACCCTCGGTTTAAATTTAGCCACTTCATCTGCAATATGCCTGATGTGATCTGGTGTGGTGCCACAGCAACCCCCTACAATATTCAGCCAGCCATTCGCAGCCCACTCTTCAATGATATGCGCTGTTTCGTGCGGCTGCTCATCATACTCTCCAAAGGCGTTGGGTAACCCTGCGTTTGGATAGGCTGAAGTACAACAAGCGGCTATCTGGCTCAACTCTTCAATATGTGGCCGCATTTCCTGTGCACCCAATGCACAATTGAGCCCTACGCTTAATGGATTGGCATGTGCCACAGAAATATAAAATGCTTCCAGTGTTTGCCCGCTTAAGGTACGACCCGATGCATCTGTAATGGTTCCGGAAATCATGATCGGCAGTTCGGGTATACCCGTTTCCCTAAAATGTTTTTTGGCTGCATAGATGGCAGCTTTGGCATTGAGGGTGTCAAATATTGTTTCAATTAATAACAGATCTACACCGCCTTCAATCAATCCTTTTATTTGTTCTGTGTAAGCAGCAGCCACTTCATCAAAAGTTACAGCCCTAAAACCCGGGTTGTTTACATCCGGGGATAAGGACAACGTTTTATTCAGGGGGCCGATGGCACCAGCTACAAAACGTGGTTTATCAGGATTTTTAGTAGTGTATTCATCGGCAGCAATACGGGCACATCTGGCAGAAGCTACATTCAATTCATACGCCAATGATTGCATGTCGTAATCGGCTTGGGCTATAACGGTACTGCTGAAGGTATTTGTTTCAAGAATGTCAGCACCTGCTTCCAGATACTCTTTGTGTATTCCTATAATAATTTGTGGCTGGGTAATGCTGAGTAAATCATTGTTACCCTGTACATCGGTATGCCAGTCTTTAAAACGTTCGCTGCGAAAATCAGCTTCCTTTAGTTTATGCCGTTGTATCATGGTGCCCATGGCGCCATCAATAATGAGTATCCTTTCTTTAAGGCAATCCTGTATTGTTTTTTTCATCGCTTAGATAAAAGTTAAATTATTAACTAATAGTTGCAGTGAGTGACACAACGATGATGACCATTGCTGTTGCCGCTCACCAAAAAATAATTGTAAACTGTTAAACGATAATCAATCCGTGAAGAGGTGTTGAATTGCTTTCGTTTATTAGTTCACTTCCCATTGGTAAACGCCGGGTAATTATGATTACAGGCTGAACAATAAACAAATCCACCTGTAAAGAGTGTAAAATTATAACAACTTAGCCGTAACGCAAAATGATAAGACCCGTTTAAAAATTTCAACCAATGTTGCTAATTTCCGGCACTGATGTAGTTTTCTACCGGTATGCGGTTGCTGATACTTTTTGCCAGTGTCATTTCATCTGCATATTCCAGCTCACCGCCAAAGGCAATGCCACGGGCAATGGTGGTAATTTTTAGGGGGAAGGCTTTTAATTTTTTACCGATATAGTAAATGGTGGTATCGCCCTGGATGTTGGCGTTGAGGGCAAAAATGATTTCGGTTATATTTTCCGTAGCAATCCGCTGTACCAACGAATCAATGGTCAACTGATCTGGTCCAATGCCATCAAGTGGCGAAATAATGCCTCCCAAAACATGGTAAATGCCATTGAATTGCTGGGTGCTTTCTATGGCAATTACATCCCTGATATTTTCTACCACACAGAGCATTTCCTGCTTGCGGGAACGGTTGCTGCAAATATTGCATAAAGTAGCATCCGATATATTATGGCAACGGGTACAGAATTTTATTTCTTCCCGCATTAATGAAATGGCTTCGCTAAAATGGGTTACCTCACTCACATCCTGTTTAATAAGATGCAATACCAAACGCAGGGCTGTTTTTTTTCCAATGCCGGGTAATTTGGCAAATTCGTTCACCGCATTTTCTAAAAGAGAAGAAGAAAAAATCATGAAGCGAAGTTAATTGATAATGGGATAAATTTTAATGGATAATTGATAATGGAATAATGGATAATTATTAAGATAGGTAGCTTTTGCGTAATTAAGTGTGCATCTCAAATTTGAAGAATTATGAATTATCCATTTTAAAATTATCAATTATAAGTCAATATCTCTTTCATTATCCCAATTGGCTTTAATGGTTAATTTTTTATCCAAGGTGATTGCTTTTTCTGGTTGTAATTTTTTTTCATAATTGCCCGGATCCCACACGCCGTTGTTGTTGGCATCATATAAAATCCGTAATTCGTATTCACCGGGAATGAATAATTTATCGCTCCAGGTTGAGCCTGTTACGGGCACTGACCTGACGATTTCAGAGGCATTTAAAAATTGAATAACGGGATGCTTTGCCAGATCTATTTTAGTAAAACGCAATGTTAAAGAACCATAATCGCTTTCGCCTTTCGATTTAAAATGAAAGGTATCAGATTTAGCCAGCACGTTATTGGCAGAATCGCTTACCGCATCCTTACTAATTGCCAATAGGTAATAAGTATCCATTGGCCATTGGTTTTTAATGCGAACAATTTTACGGGTGCTATCAAGTGAAATGGATATGCCTTCTATTTTATTATTGTTGGTATCAGTTAATACAATTCTACTGGTATCAAAATTTTTCAATGTATTATTAAAAACCAATTCAAAATCGCTGCGAAGATCATGTTGTAAATTTTTGGATGGAGCAGGTGTAAATTTTAATTTTTTATCGGCTGCAGATTTTGCCGTAACGGTGGGTATTTTTTTCTTTTCTTTCTCTTCTTCATATGCGTATAATAAAACAGAATCGGATATTGCTGCAACAACAATATCTGCATCGGCAAATGCAAAGCTTTCAATTTTTGAATTGTATGTTTTGCCGCCATCGCCATCTTTTAATGCATAAATTCTATAAATGCCTTCAGATAAATTGGTAAAAGTAAATTTACCATTGGCATTTATTTTAGCAATGTAATCAGGCTTTCTTTTTTCAACTGACGAATCGTTGGCATTGCGGTACAAAAGGGCTTGCAGGGTACTATCTGGTTTACCAGTTTCTGCCATTAGTACTTTACCACTTAACTTTAAAGAATCAATGGTTGGACCTGTAGAAAACACGTAAGTAAATTCTTTAAAAGGGTTGTTTTCATTATTGTCTACAATGGCATTTCCAAAGTTAATGGCATAGGTGGTGTTGTCAATCAATGTATCTATCAGCTTAATGCTTACAGTTTTTAATTTAAAATCTATAACCGGGGATGTTTTTGGAAACGGAGATACCAGCACATTTTTTTGTACGTCCAGTACATTGATGTACTCATTGAAGATGAGGGTAATTTTATTGCCCTTAAAATTGGTGGTGAATAATTTAGGCGAGGCAGTTACCAAAACAGGAGGAATACTGTCTCTTGGTCCACCGGTTGGTGCGCCAATTTGTGCACAGCCGCTGACGGCTATTGAGACTATGTAAACAAATAAAAAAACAGCAGCAGTATAACGTAAGTATTTAAGTTTCATTCAAAAGTGTTGAACTGCAAACTTAACCTCTTTCTGCTATTTGCCCGCTGTAGTAAATCATAAAATTGATTTAATTGGTTGATTCCTCTTCTTCTTCCGCAAGGTCGTGCAGGGCGATGGCTAATTTATTGTCTTTCACAAAATTGCACCAATGGCAATCTTCTTTGCCACAACCGGTATAAAAATCTCTGGACTGTATCTTATCCCAAACAGTTTTTATCTGTTGCTTTACTGTTTCAATATCAGCAGGAGTGATTACAATTTTTTCTTTGCGGTATTCTTTCTTTTTATCAGGTTCTATAAAATCAAATTCGGTGCTAATCACTTTCCAGTCTTTCTGCTCATAGTTATCAATGAGTAGTTTGTAAAAAACGGCCTGCCGCCAATAGTCGCCGCCATTGGGGTCTTTTTGTTGTGGCCCCTTCAATTTCGGAAGCGCCTTATCTATGTCACCACTTTTATAGTCTACCACATTTATTTCCTTACCATTAAACTCCAGTTTATCCAGCTTGCCTTTTAGCGGCACACCATTGACAACTACACCACGAATATTGCGTTCTACTGCTACCACCTTGTTCCAGGTATTGATGTATTTATCGTAATAGTTATTCAGCACTTCATCTCCATATTCCATCCTGCGTTCAAAAGCTTCTTTGGTAAAATTTTCTCTGTGGCGGTTCATGTACCAGTTAAAATCGCTAACCATTTCTTCCCTGGATGGAAATTTTTCCTGCTTGCTGTCCTGCATTTTTCTAAACAGCTTTTCCAGCGCATGGTGGATAGCACTTCCAAACTCGAGGTTTTCGCTTTTGCCAGAAGGAATGCGGATAAGGTTCTTATAATAAAATCCGAGAGGGCAATTTAAATACGCACTTAAGGCAGTTACATTCATCACAAATTTATCTAAAAGCGGAGTGATAAAATCGGCTTCCGTTTTTTCTATTTCGGGTGCCTGCTCTGTAAATTGTAACGAATCAAATTCAAACAACTGCTCTTTTGTTAAAGCAATTTTTTGTACCGGTAAAAGATGCTGCTGTAAAATTTCCGCAATAAACATCGATGGTTCCATCTCTTTGCCATCATTTTTAAATTTAGCGAACGAAATATGTAAGTGTATTTCGGCTCTTGTAAGTACTACATAAAACAAGCGGCGCAATTCTTCTTCCTCACTTGCCTTTGGTTGTGATGTAAACATGGTGTCGGGGAATTTATAACCACCACCGGGCTTACGTTTCTTTTCCCAGGAAGATGCATTTACACCGGCAAAAAAAACATATTCAAATTCCAATCCCTTGCTGCCATGTGCGGTCAGCAGGTTTACGCCTTTATCACTGCCCGCTACCTGTGCCATTGGTAAAGCCAGGCCTTCTTTATCCATCAGATCAATAATATCAACCAATCCATTTAAGGTAAGCATTGGGTTGCGGCTGCATTCCTCTTTTATAAAATCAAAGAGGGCCGTCAGCAATTGCATGAATGTAATTTTCTCATCACTCTTCATAATGTAAGTGAGTACGCCGGCTTTGTGAATGATGTTTTCAAACAACTGCTGAAGGGTTACATTGGATACATCTGCAATCAATGTTTCAAGAATGGTGCTTATCTTTTTAAGCCCTTCATGAATACCTGTATCAAATAAATTTTGTGGTGGTTTATTGGCTTTGTCTGATAATAATTTCCTGATAGAAATTTGTTCGCCATTATACTTTTTACTATTTACTTCTACAGTTAATTTGGCAATTTCTATAGGAGGTATCTGATAAAAATCAAAGTGCAGAATTTCAAAAAGCATTTCATCACCACCATAAGGAATATCATGTTCTGCATTTAAATAGCGTAGCAACTGAATTATTTTTTTTGCAAAGGGTTGTTCTAAAATATTTATGCTGCGCTTACTGTATACAGGAATTTTTTTAAGCCGGAAGTATTGCGCCAGCTCAGTGCCGTATTTGTTTTCTTTATAGATGATGGCAATTTTTCCGGGTGGAATTTTTTGTTCAATCAGTATGTTGATTTCATCCGTTATAGAAGCCATCTCTTCCTTTATCGAATTGTATTCAGTTAACACAGGTTGATTGGTTAACCCGTTAAGGCGGATATTTGCCGAAAGTAATTCTTTGCTTAAGCCATCAATTTGTTTTACCAGCCGTTCCTCATTTTTATTGATCAGTGTCTTTGAAATATCAAGAATCGGTTGTGTGCTGCGGTAATTATTGGTTAGCACCACCGTCATCAAATCTTGGGTATAATTGGTAGCAAAGTCAAGCATGTTCTCCACATTGGCTCCCTGAAAACGGTAGATGCTTTGGTCATCATCACCCACTACAAATACATTCGGTTTTGACCAGTAACTTATCAGCAACTGCACCAGTTTATTTTGCGTACCGCTGGTATCTTGAAACTCATCTACCAGTACATATTGAAACTTTTCCTGGTAATTGCCTAGCACGTTACTGTGCTCTTCAAACACCTTTATTACCCAGTTGATCATATCATCAAAATCGTAGCGGTTTTTTTTACGCATCAGGTTTTGATAGGCATCAAATTCATTTACCGCAGCCCGTAACTTTTCCATCTTTTCTTTTTCGGCTGCAATTTTATCGGTGCGTACATCTCCTTTCTTAAATTCTTTGGTAGCTCTTTTGGCAACATATTCATCACGTAATGGCAGGTCATTGATATAATCATCTATCTTTTGATTGATGAAGGCTGGCGTCCAGCCTTCCCTTTTCATAGAGGAGAAAAGGTTCTTTAGATTATTGATTTCAAAATACACATCGCCGCGGTATCTTTTTAACGGATGATTTTTTGGAAAACTGTCAATAAGGGTTTTAAAAAGTTGTATGTTCTCCAGTTCAGAAATTGCATCCAGTTCCGTTTTTTCAAACAACGATAAATTTTCCTGAATCACCTCATTACAAAAAGCATGAAAGGTATAGATGTTTACTTTGTAGGCATCAGAACCAATAAACTGCAGCAGGCGTTTGCGCATGGCAATGGTACCGGCATCTGTGTAGGTAAGGCATAAAATGTTTT
>JAYWAU010000258.1:0-12475 GCA_043782265.1 Ferruginibacter sp.
AGATCGCTATACAATGCTTCGGCACCTGTGGTACATAAAAAAACTGCTCCCAATATCCAAAATCCTTTGGGATATTTCGTTAATAATTTAATGGCTTCATAAGGATTAAAGGCTCTGAAAATGCCCCAGTCATCAGTAAGATGGATGATGCCAAACACAGCAAGCATAGTAAACCAAATCATCATGATGGGCCCAAATAACTTACCAATGGAAGCCGTACCGAATTGCTGTAAAAAAAACAGAAATAGCAGAATCCCCAAAACAATGTAAATGATAGTATATTGTTCAATGTGCTTAAAGGCATCTATCTGTTTTAACCCTTCAATAGCCGAGCTTACGGATATAGGTGGTGTAATCATTCCATCTGCCAGCAATGCCGCTCCCCCTATCATGGCAGGTATTACCAGCCATCTTTTTTGTCGTCTTACCAATGTATATAAAGAAAAAATACCTCCTTCTCCTTTGTTATCTGCCCTCAGTGTCAGCACAACATATTTAAGGGTTGTTTGTAAGGTTAGCGTCCAAATGATGCAGGATAATCCTCCAACAATAAGCAGTTCACTTATTTGTTTACTATTGATAATGGCATTAAAAACATACAAGGGGGAAGTTCCTATATCTCCATAAATAATTCCTAAGGCAACTATTAAACCAGCTGCTGTTACTTTGTTGACTTGCTTTGACACTACACTCTAATTTTAGTAAGATGGTTAAGTGCAGCAGCGTTTGTACGCAAAAAAATACTGCAAATATCACTACAAATGTATATTGAAAACATTTATTTTAGGAAGAATTAATTTGAAAACAGTTACTTGTGATACGTTAGTGATCAATAAGAAAACCGATATTGATTCTATTTTTCCTTTAAGTTTCTCATTTGCATGGTAAAAGCTATCGATTCTATATTTTTATTACTTTTTGAAAAGAGAGAAACATTTGTAGCAAAAATTGGTAAATTGTATAACATAAATAAATCCATATGTTTAAATGTTTTATTCTTCTAATTATGTCTTTTATAGGATTAGATAGTGACACGTTTGCCCAAAATAACATCACAAAAACTATCCAATCTTTTGGTGCCAAAGGCGATGGAAAAACAAATGATACCGAAGCTTTTACAAAAGCGGTCGCTTTTTTTAATGACCGCGGTGGAAATGGAACGCTGCTTATATCAAAGGGAATTTACCTTGTAGGAAAACAAATGCCAGGTAATGGTGACGTATATAAAAATGCATATACTGGTGTAGATATACTTGCTTTTAAAAATGTACAAAATTTAATAATTCAGGGAGAAAAAGAAACCATTTTAAAATACACAGACAAATTAAAATTTGGAAGTTTTGATCCTGTAACGGGCAAAGTTTTCAATGATAATAGCCCGGTAATTCCTGATCCTAAATATGCAGCTTCTATTGGTACCTGCATTGGGTTAAACAACTGTCGGAATATTACAATAAAATCGCTGATACTTGACGGCAATAATAAATCAATTATTAAAGGCGGAACCTACGGTGATGTAGGCATTCAATTAGCGCACATTGGTATTTATATAAATAATTGTCACGCTATTTCAATTGATGAAATTAATGCAAGCTATTTTGGTTTAGATGGAATTGAAGTTACCAATATTGCATCAGGTGAACCGGATAATATAAACATATCCAACACCGTTTTGGAATACAATTGCCGCCAAGGTTTATCATGGGTTGGAGGAAATTTTCTTAATGTAAAAAATTGCAGCTTTAATCATACGGGTAGAAGTGCTTACAATTCTGCTCCTTCAGCCGGATTGGATATTGAGCCAGAAGTAAATACCATCAGCAATGGTAATTTTGAAAATTGCCGGTTTATAAATAATACCGGATGTGGCGTAGTAACATCTGGAAATAAGGCTAGTAATTGCCAATTTAAAAACTGTACTTTTTGGGGAACAACCAATTGGTCTTTTTGGATATCGGCTCCTGCTTTCACCTTTACAGGCTGCAATTTTTATGGTAGCATTGTACATGGATACAATGCCAATAACGAAATAGAAGCTACCCGTTTTATTAGTTGCAATTTTGAGGATAAGGCTTACAATGGAGTTACTCCCTATGGGCAATTTTTGCTGGAATGTGACGGGCCAAGAAGGATATTATTTGATAGCTGCAACTTTATAACGCATACCAAAGCAGTACTATGGTTAAATACAGGCAATGCAAAATTTAACGAAGAAAAAGCAACCATAAGAAACAGCCACTTTATTATGCCAAAAAAGGAAGGCCTCAACAGCCCCGTATCTATTCCTTCTATAAATTTTTTCAATAACACGACAGAATTTAAAAACTGATAAACATGCAAAAAAAAATGCCGTCTCGTAATAATTTTAAACCTGCCCATTAACGCAGCTACAATACGGTTAAATATTACAAAAGCAAGCGTATACTTTGACTATACATTTTGTAAAATGCTGCCAGTCGATCCTTCTTCGGCCGGTGTTAATTCAAAAATAAATTCGGGTGTAAGACCCTCTTCTTTTCGGTGAGAGACATACAAAATCGCAGTAGCACTTTCCGCTGCCATTTTATTTATCAGTGCAGTTACAATTGCTACATTATCATCATCCAAACCTACAGTTGGTTCATCCAAAATCAATAACGGCGGATGTTTTACCATTGCCCTTACAATCATTATTAATCTTTGTTGCCCTAATGATAGTTTATAAAAAGCGGTTTGTTTTAACTGTAATAAACCAATTAGTGAAAGCCATTGATGTGCCAGTTTTAATTGCCTGTCTGAAGGTTTTATGTATAACCCGATAGAATCAAAAAAACCAGAAATTACCATTTGTTCAACAGAATGATACCTGTTAAATAGATCTGTCATAGAGCCGGTAAAATAACCAATCTTTTCCTTTATTGACCAAACAGTTTCACCGCTTCCTTTTCGTTTTCCAAATAGTGTAAGATCTTGCCCATACCCCTTGGGATTATCACCGGTAATCAATGATAATAAAGTAGTTTTGCCAGATCCGTTTGGCCCAACAAGATGCCAGAATTGGCCTTTGCTTATTTGCCAGCAAATATTGTTTAAGATTACTCTTTCCTCATATTTAACAGTTACATTTTTAAATTCAATAAGTGGGTCATTTATCAAACCATACTGATGGTCTGATGGGGGAATGGAGGCAGAAAAAGAAGGGCTGCTATTTATAACTTGCTGCGAAATACAGGCTTCTACATTGTCATGGTAAAACCATAGATTGTCATTATCAATACTTATTGCATTGCTGATAAAATCTAAACAGTCACTTGTACGATTTACCAGTTGAATAACAGGTAAGGTAGCCGCTACTTTTTGCAGCATCAGCAACAAAGCTTTTTGCGACGCAGTATCCAGGTTATCCATTGGATTATCAACAATAATATAACCAGGGTTTTGTGAAAGCAAATAGGTAAGCAGTGCTTTCTTTTGTTCTCCTCCTGATAGAAAACGAAGATGCCGATTGACTGTTGTTGCCACTTCAATATATTCATGTCTTTCTTCTTCTTCAATTAGTTCTTTAATTGCGATAGCTGAAAAAAGCGCTGGCTTCAATTCTGAAAACCCTTCAAATAAATCAGGCTTATTTTTACCCGTTAATTGTTCTACTAATAATTGTTTATCAGCCCTGTTTGATAAAAAAAAAGCCCAATGATTATTGTTGGTCATAGCAGAAAAAGAAATTGATTAACATAAACTGAAATTAATTTATTTAAAAAATAGTTTGAGCCGATAGTTTACTGACCAGCTAAATTTTTACTAATGCTTCTGGCCTCTGTTATTATTTCAGCAGGATAATTATACATCTCTAAAATTCGGATTGCATTGCTGGTTTTTAAGGGGCCTGCTTTTAGTTTATGGTCAAACTGAAATTCGTCATTTTCTATTCTCTCTGCAAAATGGTATAATTCATATTCCGTTGCCAATAACGCCGCCAACTCTACATCGTGTGTAGTTACAAAAACAATGTGGTTTTTTTTATTTAAATAAGAAAGAATGGCTTTTGCTGATGCAATGCGTTCAATGGTATTGGTGCCTTTAAAAACTTCATCCAAAATAAAGATACTTTGTCCTGGCATACTTACTTCTTTTATCAATGCTCCCATTACTGTTACTTCTTCAAAATAATAACTTTTCCCATCCAATAAATTATCATCTATTCTAACAGAAGAATGCAATTTTAAAACAGGTGTATGGAAGCTATCTGCAAAACAGGTGTAAATGGTTTGTGCTAAAATTGTATTAAGTGCCAGTGTTCTGAGAAAAGTTGTTTTACCCGACATATTAGACCCCGTAATTAAAATGCTTTTTGTAGTTACTTCAATATCATTACTAACACAATTCTCAATTAGGGGATGATATAATTCCTTACCCGCTAATTGCATTTCATCAGGTAAAAAAACAGGCTCACAGGTTTTTAAGTGCCCGGCCCTTAGGGAAGCGATTGAAATAGCTGAATCGATAAGACCTGCATATTTAAACAAGGTTAAAATATCAGCCTCCTTATTTTTTACCTCTTTAATCATACTGTAAAAAGTAAAAAATTCAATCAAAAAAAATGCCTTTATCAATTCGAAAAAGTACAATAAAGTCTGCGTCAATTCATCCTTAAAAGTAGCATCATCAAAAGTTAACAACCTGCTTTTTCTTTGCAAGGGCTTTAAATGCTGAATACTATTGTTTACCGCCATTTTATCAAAGGGAATAGTTGTACCAGTCAATTTTTCACAAACACGGATAAGCAGATTTAACTGTGGAAAAGACTTATTAAATCGCCTGGTATAATTTCTGTTTCTAAAATGAAGAAACATATTTATTGAAAAGGGCAGCACCAGCAACAAAAACATAATTGGTTTAAATAGAGCTATCAATATTAATAAAAATATAAAAGCCATATAAGGTAAAATAAACCTGTACCAGGTTGGTTTTTCAGGTAACTGGTCGCCTAACAAAGAAGCAATAAAATAGGCATTATTATTACCTAGCGCCATTAATAATTGCTGAACCTCTTCCCGTATTTTTTCATTCCCTGTAAAAAAATTAACCTGTTCATTTAGTTGTTTTAAAACAACCACATCGCTGGTTGGTTTACTTAAAGCATCATATAAATATTGTTGGCCTACATTACTTGTTGTTCTGTCAACAAGGCAAAAAAGATCATCAAAATCAATATCACTTTTTGTTTGAGCTGATAATTGGTGAAAGTTTTTTTCTTTATTACAATCATTAAAAATAGCGATGAAATTAAAATTAAATTCAGCCTCTTTTGCCAGCCCCCATTGATCATGCAATGCTGCAATTTTCTTTCCTTCTTTTTTTTTATTACTACGTGAAGACAACATCCCTGCTATGGTTAACAGCAGCAGAAAAAAAAGTAAATACATCATAAGTTTACCAGGTTAAAGTCTATTGGCTTCCCCAAAAAATTGAATTTGCAAATTATCACATCTCTTGCTAGATAAATTTTTTATTTTTTATAAAGCGTTCAAAAGTTATTTTGAGTTAAAATATGATTCGGCTGTTTTTCATCAAAACTTTGTTCAACAACAAAACACAAGCCCCTTACTTTGCAGCAAGGGGCTTTATACAAACTATAAGCAAAAAAGGAATTGTATGTCTATCCCTCATAAAAGCAGGATGACAATAAATATTTAATCTGGTTTTTTACCGTCTAAAAATGTGTTGATGGTGCCTATTTCGGCCTGGTTATTTTCGTCTGATTTTACGGTGTAGTTGCTGTAAAAACTTTCTACGTCTGCGATAGAATTATGTAACTCCATATTGCGACGGAGGTAGGCAGGTACCGTTTCAAACTCGTTATTCGGATCGGCCGCGTTAATGTTGAATGACAAATTACGCAGTTTTGCAATGCGATCCATAGCCCGGCGCCGTAATTCCTCCGTTTCGTCAGCTACTGCCTGCTCCTCAACATTGGACATCATGATTGGCTGAGTTTGTTGTACAATTGGTTGTTGCTCCTCCGCCGCTTTGTGGGCTTCTTTAACCACCATTTGCATTTCAAATAAAGGCTCGTCTTCCTTAACTGTACTCCGCAAAGGGGGTAGCTCTTCTTTAGTGTTGGATTCTGGTTTAGGCTGCTCCTCCGCATATATTCTAGAGGGCTTTGCCAAAAAACCACCTGTTGACGAAACAGGTGCGCTAGCTTCTTTTTTATCTAATGAAAATATTGTTTTGGTATCGTTGTTGTTTGCTGGCTTATCAATGGGTGCAGGAGAATGAGGTATATCAAATTCTATTATAGGTATTTGATCTGATGCCGAAGATATCTCAAAAAATACTGGTTCTGTATTCGATTTTTCCACAGTATTTTTACCACGTAAATTTACGTCAGCCTCTTCTTCTGCCGTAACTGATAAAGTAGGCATCATTAATTCTGTAGTCGCTTTTTCTGCTTGTATTTCTACTTCTACGGTTGCTGCCTTCGGAGTTAGTTTTGCAACATTAGTTGCTGGTTCCACCTCTTCAAATTGCAAGGTTGGCTGTTGCATTTTAACCACTTCTTTTTCCGGTGTACCCAATACCATTACAATCTTATCATCCTTCTTTTGTTCTTTAGGTTGGTTGATTGTTTTTGCAAAAGGGTCTTTGTGCTCAAAACCAGTAGCTATCAGGGTAATACTGATTTCTGACCCCAGTGTATTATCATAACCCAAACCTAAAATTACATCACTATCCGGGCCCGCCTGTGCCATCAGATAATTTTGAATGATCTCCACCTCATCCATGGTAAATTCATTCTCTCCTTCGCAGGAATTGATGTTGATAAGAATCCATTTTGCACCACGGATGTCATTGTCATTCAACAACGGAGAGTTCAATGCATTTTCAATGGCCATCTGTGCCCTGTTTTCTCCTTCGGCAGTTGCGCTACCCAGTATTGCTACACCCCCATTGCTCATCACGGTACATACATCTGCAAAATCCACGTTGATCTGTCCGGTACTATTGATTACGTCTGTAATACACTTTGCTGCTGTTGCCAATACATTGTCTGCTTTGGCAAAAGCTTCCTTCATTTTTAAATTGCCAAACTGGTGACGCAGTTTATCGTTGCTGATTACCAGCAACGTGTCAACATGATCTTTCAACAAGCGGATGCCTTCTTCTGCCTGTGCCAATCTTTTCTTTCCTTCGTATGCAAAAGGGGTAGTAACAATCCCCACTGTAAGTATCCCAAGATCTTTACAAATTTTTGCCAGAATGGGTGCACCACCAGTACCGGTGCCACCACCCATACCCGCAGTAATGAATGCCATTTTGGTATTTACTTCCAGGATCCTTTTTATCTCTTCAAGGCTTTCTTCTGTAGCCTGCTTACCAATTGCCGGGTTAGCACCTGCCCCAAGGCCTTGTGTTAAATGTGGCCCTAACTGTATTTTGTTAGGCACCTTGCTTTGCGCAATGGCCTGTGCATCTGTGTTACAGATGATGAAGTTGACGCCTTCAATATTTTGCGAAAACATGTGGTTAACCGCATTGCTTCCGCCACCGCCCACACCAATCACTTTAATGATGGACGATTGTTCTTTTGGCAAATCAAAATGTATCATAATTTATGTCCTCCAAAACACATACTCTATTTTATTTATTAAAAATATAAGTCGTGTTTTTTAATTTGTATGCCCTTTATTTTTCGGTTAGTAAGGCAGAAAAATCAGGTGCTTTGTTTTTGTTAATGGGTTACCGCTATTAAATATTTAACCAATAGTATGCTGCTCATAAGGAGAGCATTATAACTTTGAGTCTTCTTCTTCCTTAAACAAATCAATCAATCCTATTTTAAAAGAATCCATAAACCCTTTTAAAGATTTGCGTTCTTTTACTTTGGATACTTTTATCATTTCTTCTTCCGGCGCTTCTTTCACTGTATCCAGCACTTCATCTACAGGTAACTGCTGTAAGGCCTTTGGCACTTCTACCCTGCGGAAATTATCTTCCAGCTGCTTGTTCTTATTTTCGTAATCATTGTATCCCTTTAATATTAAACCAATACAAGTGCTATACATTGGTTTGGCCAATTCGTCAATATGTCCACCTGCCAAATGCTCGTTAGGATAACCGATTCTTGCATTTAAACCTGTAACATATTCTGTTAACTGAATCAGGTGTTTTAACTGAGAACCGCCACCGGTCAATATTACACCCCCATTTAACAAACGGGTATCTAAGCCAACCTGTTTTAAATGATAGGTAACAAAATCCATGATCTCACTCATGCGTGCCTGTATAATACCTGCCAGGTTTTTTACACTGATCTCTTTTGGCTGCATACCACGCAATCCGGGGATAGTAATAAATGCATTTGCTTTTGCCTCGTCTGCCAGCGCACTGCCAAACTGTACTTTCATTTGTTCGGCCTGTGTTTTTAAAACACCTAAACCATTCTTAATATCGTTGGTAATGTTTTCGCCACCAAAAGGAATTACTGCGGTGTGTTTTAAAATACCTTCATAAAAAACTGCAAGGTCTGTTGTACCACCACCAATATCTACTATGGCCACACCAGCTTCCAAATCCTGGTCGCACATAACTGCTGCTGCTGATGCCAACGGTTGTAACACCAAATCCTGTGTTTTTAATCCTGCTTTTTCAACACTGCGATTGATATTGCGGATAGCATTTTTATCACCGGTGATGATGTGAAAATTAGCACCCACTTTTACGCCACTGTAACCAATCGGGTTGGGAATATTTTGAAAATTATCTACTGTAAATTCCTGTGGAATAACATCAATGATTTGATCTCCTGCAGGAATATAGGTACGATATTGATCTGCAATTAAGCGATCAATTTCTTCCTGCCTAATTTCTTCTTCTGTTGCCTGACGAACAATATCGCCACGTGTTTGCAAGCTTTTAATATGATGGCCTGCAATACCAACATACACTTCGCTCAGTACCAGGTTAGGGTTTGATGCGTAGCAGTTTTCTAAAGCCGTTTGAATGGCCTTGATGGTTTGATCAATATTAAGCACCATGCCATGTTGTACGCCATTGCTGTTGGCCCGGCCAAAGCCAAGTATCTCCAGTTTGCCGTATTCATTTTTGCGTCCGGCAATGGCTGCAATTTTTGTGGTGCCAATATCCAGACCAACAATAACAGGATTGGTATTTACCAATCCGCCATCGTTTGTTGTGTTTTGTTCGTTGCTCATAGTTGTGTGTGTTTGTATGTGTGTGTTTGTGTGTTTTAAATTTTATATTTTCCTCTTAAAAAGCTGCCTCTATTTGTATTCGTTTGTGCTTTTTTTAATTGGTTTGGGCATTACTGCTTTGGGTATTTTTGTGTCGCCTGCTGTTGTTTTTGCCGGCGGTTTCACAACTACAACTTTCGGTTTTATTACAGTTGCTGCCGGTTTTGCAGTTTCAGGTTTTATAGTTACAGGCTTTTTAGCTGGCTTAGCAATTGCTGAAACCAATGGCTTCACAACTGCTGGTACCAATGATGTTGAAACACCTTGTGGTTGCGATTTTTCAATTACCTCAGAACCGTGTTCGTCATCCCGTTGAATTGACTGCTGAATAATATCAACACTGGTTGTATTATTTTCATTGTCTGTTGCAATTATATGCAGCGAATCATTGGTCTGCCTTTCTGTATTTTCAGCAATCGCCTTCATAAGTTGTAAAGTCCGCAGGCTGTCAGATGATATATCCCAGGCTCCCTTTCTTTTTGCAACTATCTGTCCTTTGAATTGCACATTTACCTCACTGTATTTATTCCATCCTGCTTTTACAATTACCTCCCGGTAAAAAAGTAACAGTTTTTTAAATTTTTCCTCCACTTCAGTTGCATCGCCAAAAATAATAATGGTGTTTCCTATCTTAGGAATCATTTCAAAATTTCGCTGTGATGTAACGTCTATCTGGTCAATCAAAGCCATACCAAAACTATCTTTCAGAATTGCCATGCTTACTGTCAATATATTTTTTAGCAAAGCACTATCCGCATGAGATAATACCATTTTATCTGATGGAAAACCTGTGAACACTGGTAGTCTTGCAGAAAATTTTCCACTTAGAGGTAGCATGGTAAGCGAACTATCAATATAAAAAGTAGTACCGCTTGTTGTAAATACCCTTGCCACAGGTTCCCTTTCTAATACTTTTACCACCAACCTGTTATTATTATCAAAAAACAGTTGAGATGACTTTACCCAAATATCCTTTTGTAATTCGGCTTCCAGTTTTCGCAAATCAAAAGCACTTATAGTTTTGCCAGCCGGGTTACCACCTACTTCGGTAGTTATACTATTTAAAATATCTTTTTTATCAACAAAGAAATTATTGTTTACCCCCTCAATAGTGATACTTACACCACTGCACTGTTGGGCATCTTTCTTTTTTATAGCTGCAACCAATAGCATAATAGTAACTGTGCCAATGGCAAGCCATACAACATTAAATACCCATTTCAATATCGTTTTTTTATTTGCCAGCGGTCACTATTTTTTTAATTGGTTCAATTAATGTATCAATATCACCTGCACCTGCAGATATTATTAAAGTGCCTTCAAATCCTTCCTCCACATACGCTTCCTTTTCCTGCCGCAAATGTTTTAACAGGTTGTCTTTACTCAGCACCATCTTGTATTCACTGTGCATTCTTTCAGTAATCATTTCACTGCTCACGCCTTCCATAGGCAGTTCCCTTGCGGGATAAATAGGTAACAATATTATTTCATCTGCCAGGTCAAGTACTTCTGCAAAGCCATCTGCCAAATCTTTTGTTCTGCTAAAAAGATGTGGTTGAAATATTACAATGCACTTTTTATTACCAAATAATTTTTTTGCGCCGGTTATCAATGCTCTTAATTCTTCCGGATGGTGAGCATAATCATCAATGTATACCAGCTTGTCTGTTTTTACAATGTATTCAAACCTTCTTTTTACTCCCTTGAAAGCTGCTACAGCACTTACTATTTTATCATCATCAATTTTTAAGTGATGTGCCACTGAAATTGCAGCCAGTATATTTTCAATATTGTGTAGCCCGCCCATATTTAATACCACATTCTTTAATATCCAGTCTTTAGTTATTACATCGAAATGATAACTGCCGTTATTCATTTTAATGTTTGCGGCATACACCCCGGCTTTTTCATTGTTAAGATGATAACTCAACTGATGATCGCCTTTAAGTTCAGTTGCTCTTTTTAAACCAAACTTGCTGAGCAACAAACCGCTGGGTTTTAACCTAGCAGAAAAATCAATGAATGCCTGCTCCATATTTTCAGCAGTGCCATAAATATCCAGGTGATCTGGATCCATGCTGCTGATAACGGCCACATCAGGACTGAGTTTTAAAAAACTTCTGTCATACTCATCCGCTTCTACCACACATATGTTTTTATCGCTTCCCCAAAAATTAGTATTGTAGTTTACCGCAATACCACCAAGAAATGCATTGCACCCAAAACCGCTGTGGGTAAGGATATGCGCTACCATTGTGCTGGTGGTAGTTTTGCCGTGTGTGCCTGCCACGCAGATGTTAAAAGAGTTATTTGTGATAGCTTGCAACACATCACTGCGCTTTATTACTTTGTAATTATTTTGCTGATAATAATTAAACTCCTTATGATCTTTGGGAACTGCCGGTGTGTATATCACTAACTGTACCGCTTTATCTATCAGTTCCAATGAATCGTCGAAATGAATATTAATTCCCTCTGCCATTAATTGTTGTGTGAGTGGCGTTGAAGTTTTATCATAACCACTCACTTTAACACCAATGCTGTTAAAGTATCTCGCCAGCGCACTCATGCCGATACCGCCAATACCCAGGAAATATATTCCTGCGGTAGCTGCCTTCTCAACAGGTAATGGTGACAGATGTAATGATGTCAATATGTTGTTATAGTTGTTCATTTATTGTAGAACCGCTTACTTTTTAAATTGTATTCAAAATATCTTTTGCAATAACATCATCTGCATTGCAGATAGCAAAACTGCTGATGTTGGTTTTAAAAGCTTCCAGCTTTTGTTCGTCTTTTGCCAGGGCGATGATCGATGGCACCAGTTTATCCAACGCCTCACTATCCTTTATCATCATACCTGCATTTCTATTTACCAGTTTCTGTGCATTGGCCGTTTGATGATCTTCGGCTGCAAACGGATATGGAACAAACAAGGCTGCCTTTTTTTGTACACATATTTCGGACACCGACATTGCCCCGCTTCTGCTGATCACCGCATCTGCCGCCGCATAGGCATATTCCATTTTCATTATAAAATCATTTACCCAAATGGTGGGTTTTCCTACTGCTAATTGTTTTGCCGTTGCTACAAATGGTTTGCCTGTTTGCCAGATCAGTTGCAGGTTATTTTTTTCAAATTCGTTCAAATGGGCTGCCAGTGCTTCATTAATACTTTTTGCTCCCAGGCTTCCTCCAATAGACAAAATGGTTTTTTTGTCGGGATCAAGATTAAAAAA
>JAYWAU010000259.1:0-4523 GCA_043782265.1 Ferruginibacter sp.
AGCAGGCAGATTCATTGGTAAATGATTTTTCATTTAAAGAAGAACTGGTGGATGTGTACCAGCTGACCGGGCAAAAAGATAAGGCCGCCGCCATTTCAAAAACAGTAATTGATGAAATGAATAAGAATGCAGCAAGCGCTGCGTCGGATGAAAATATCGGGCATTATGCAGATAGAGAATTGGCTTACGCTTATCTAAAAATTAATGAGGTTGATAAGGCATTAGACCATGCTCTGGCAGAATACAATCGCCGGCCTAAAAATATAGATGCCAATGAAACACTGGCGTGGGTTTATTATCAAAAAGGAGCGTATGCTAAAGCGATACCTTATATGAGAGTAGCACTAAAAACAAACAGCAAAAATCCTATCCTCCTTTGCAGGGCAGGATTGATTTTTGAAAAAATCGGTGATAAAGTGAAAGCAAAGGAATATTTGGAGCAGGCATTTAAAAACAATGCGACATTACCAGAACTTTTAAAATTAAATAGCGAACGGGCACTGAAGGAAATTTAATAATAACAATAAATTTATTTGTATGCAAAAGCAGCAAAGTAAATCGTTAAAAAAAATTGTACTGCTGATAGCCTCGTTGTTTATTGTACAAATTGGTTTTGGTCATAGCATTAATTATGCCTTGCAGGATGCTCCTGTAAACCAGGTGGTTTGGTTTTATTTTACCATGGGCTTTAAACATATTATTCCCGCTGGGATAGATCATATTTTGTTTGTAATAGGGCTTTGTTTATTAAGTACAAATATTAAAACCATCCTTTGGCAGGCGACAGCCTTTACTGTAGCGCATTCCATTACGCTGGCACTGAGTATGAAAAATATTATAGTAGCACCAGGCTCGGTAGTAGAGCCAATCATAGCATTATCCATTTTATTTGTAGCAATAGAAAATATGTTGTTGAAAGAACTAAAACCATGGAGAGTATTATTGGTATTTATTTTTGGCTTGATACATGGAATGGGTTTTGCCAGCGCCCTCAATGAAATAGGGTTGCCTGCAGGAAAATTTTATACTTCAGTTATTGCTTTTAACGCAGGTGTTGAAGTGGGGCAAATCACTATAATTGCTGTTTTATTTGGATGTGTTATCATTCCATTACGTAATAAAAATTGGTATCGTTTAGCAATTGTTTATCCACTATCTGCCTGCATAGCCCTCGTCGCATTCTACTGGACAATTGAAAGAGTTTTTTTTAACGTATAAAACTATTTGCTTGTTCTTTACACCTTATAAATTGCTTAGCTAACCCTGATTAAGCCGGTTAAATTTTATAAAAGTTATACCCCTCCGGTATTCATCTTTAAGTCACAATTTTTAATAATAATAATTCTTGTATAAATGGGTTTACAAAAGCTAATATTAAAAGATAGTTTTTGTATAGTATATTTTTTTTGTCTTAATTTGCAATCCTTCTGCGGCGATGGCGAAATTGGTAGACGCACTACCTTGAGGTGGTAACGCTCGTAAGGGCATGGGAGTTCGAATCTCCTTTGCCGCACTAAAATGATCCTGTTTAAAACAGGATCATTTTTTTAGTAACACCCTGAACGTAGTCCCCTTGCCAGGTTCAGAATTTTTTACAAACAATTCTCCCTGGTGGTACTGTTCAATAATTCTTTTAGATAAGCTTAGCCCTAACCCCCAGCCTCTTTTTTTAGTAGTAAAACCAGGCTTAAAAACTTTTGCTATATTTTTTTTGCTGATGCCTTTTCCCGTATCTGATACATCAATCAAAACCTGTGTTACTTCTTTTTTAATAGTGATATTGATAGTTCCTTTTCCTTCCATTGCATCCAGTGCATTTTTTAATAAATTTTCTATAACCCAATCAAAAAGGGGGGCATTTATTTTGGCATAAATACCGGCATCGCCAAAACTATTAATTCCAAAACTAACCTTATCAGGTGAGCGCCTTTTAATGTAAGCAACCATGTTTTCTACCTGTTCAATCACATTCATTTCCTCCAACTGGGGAGTGCTGCCGATTTTACCAAAACGATCACTCACTAATTTTAAACGGTCAACATCTTTAAACATTTCGGCAGCAATTTTTTCATTACCAGGTTGTTCTTTTAACAACTCTACCCAACCCTGTAAGGAGGAGAGTGGTGTGCCCAATTGATGCGCTGTTTCTTTTGCCATACCGGCCCATACCTGGTTTTGTGTTGATTTATTGCGGGTGGTAATTGTAATTAGTGTGATGATGATAAACATTGCTACAATAAAAAGCTGTATCAGGGGATAATACCGCATTTCTTTAAGTAAAGAAGATTCACCATAATACAACCTGTTTGTTTGATGTGTATCTAAAGGGTTTATCCAATTAATCGGTGGATGAAGGCGTTTAAATTCCTTTAATTTATTGATAAGGTATTGGGGATCATTTTTTATTCGGGCAGAATCAAGGTTGTTGCTCTCAAATATGCTGTCTCTTTCATTAACAGCAATCATTGGAATATCCTTGTTATTTTCTATTAAAATTTTACCCGATAAGTTGGTAGGGGAAATATTAGGGTTACTGATATCTTTCACTGCCTCAACCCACTGCTCAATTTTTTGCCGTTCGTCGGTAGCAATTTTTTTTGCCAGAAAATTGCTGTAAAAAATTGTACCGGTTACAATCGCAATTGCAATTAATGCTAATCCAGTGCGCCAGTTAAAAAATTGTGTAAACATTTGTAAATATAAAATAACAGGTAGAAAATATAAAATAAGAAATACGACCTTTAAAATGAAGTAAGTTTGTAAAAATGAAGAGGGGCGAATGGGTAACAATTAAAATGCAATAACTATCATTTGTGAATAGGCCGAAACTAAACGATATCTCGTAAAATAACTGATGAACGAAAACTTCGAAATTGCAGAATACTTAAGTGAAGATGATAGCAATACCGGTAGCGGTATGGATGGATTACCCACGGTCGCCATCGTTATATTGAATTGGAATGGGCAACATTTTTTAGAAAAATTTCTTCCATCGGTAATGGCATCCACCTATACCAATAAAAGAATCATTGTTGCTGATAATGCGTCAAATGATAACTCTATAATTTTTTTGCAACAATATTATCCACAGGTAGAAATTATTAATAACTCAGGTAACCTGGGCTTTGCAAAAGGATACAATACTGCATTACAACAGGTGGAAGCTGATTATTATGTTTTATTAAACAGTGATGTTGAAGTTACACCAGGATGGATGGAGCCAGTTATTGAGTTGATGGAAAGCAATGCAGCTATTGGAGCTTGTCAACCCAAATTATTGAATTATGCTGCAAGGCATCTGTTTGAATATGCTGGTGCAAGCGGTGGATGGTTAGATAAATTCGGATATCCGTTTGCGAGAGGAAGAGTGTTTGAAGCTATAGAAGAAGACAATGGGCAATACAACCAGCCTCAGCCTTGCTTTTGGGCAAGTGGCGCAGCTTTATTTGTACGTGCAGATATGTATCATGTGTTGGGGGGGCTCGATGAATATTTTTTTGCTCACCAGGAAGAAATAGATTTTTGCTGGCGTTTACAATTGGCTGGCTATAAAGTGTATGTTCAGCCGGCATCTGTTATATATCATGTTGGAGGCGGCACATTACCAAAGGGCAATCAACGAAAAGATTTTCTCAATTTTAGAAATAACCTGGTAATGCTTGCCAAAAATTATTCCTTAGCTGCAGCCCTGTGGAAAATTCCTTTCAGAATTTTGCTGGATGTAATTGCAGCTTACAAAGAATTATTTGCAGGCAAGCCGGGTGTTTATTTTGCGATAGCAAAGGCGCATTTTTATTTTATTAAATGGTTGTTGTTAGATAAAAAGCATTCTGTTTTTCCAATTTCAAAAAAAGGTAAAGTCAACGGTTGGTACAATGGATCTATTGTTTGGCAGTATTTTATAAAAAAGAAAACAAGGTTTTCAGAAATTATTAGCAACAAATAATTTTTTTTGAAACACAAACCTTATTTTTGCCCTCGCAAAATCAATATAATGGAACAAGAAATAATAGACAATTCACACACAGATTTTGCCCATAACTGGGTATCCTCCTCACGCTTTCTCTGGTATTGCCAGATATTTATGGTGGTGGCATTAATTTTAGGTGGATGTTATGGTCTTTATACCCATCGCTATAAAGGAAAACCTGAAGTGGCTGTACCGGAAAATACCCTGTACAATCCCAAATACAAATAAAATTTTGTAGTTGATTTACAAGCCTTATTTTTGCAGTCCCAAAACAAAAATAGTTCTTTAAAAAAAGAAGCAGGTTGCTTCAAACAACAAGCGGAAGTAGCTCATTTGGTAGAGCGCGACCTTGCCAAGGTCGAGGTGGCCGGTTCGAGCCCGGTCTTCCGCTCTGAAATTTAGGCAGATAGCTTTTGTTATCTGCTTTTTTTTTCAAACACCGGCTCTTTATGAGTTGGTTAGTGTCACTCGGATGGTGGAACTGGTAGACACGCAGGACTTAAAATCCTGTTCGCTGTAAGGCGAGTGTGGGTTCAACTCCCATTCCGAGTAC